>CAZAZH010000301.1:0-1001 GCA_964489585.1 uncultured Syntrophomonas sp. | reverse complement strand
TGGATGAGTTTAAACAGCGTCCGGAAATTGCCCGTTTAATAAAAGGCGGGGAAAGTGTAGAGTATTCGGCTCATGTTATACCTGAAGGGGGCCTTAAGGCCATAGGCAAATTGTATGGTAACGGCATACTTCTGGCCGGGGATGCGGCTGGACTGGCTATGAATATCGGGATTACCGTAAGAGGGATGGAATATGCCCTGGCTTCCGGTTATTATGCTGCCCAGGCGGTGCTGCAGGCAAGGGAAAAAGAGGACTTTAGCGCCGGAAGCCTTTCCGGATATGAGAAACTGCTCAATGATAGCTTTATAATGAAGGATTTCGCGGCATTTAAGGAAGCCCCGGCAGTGCTTGATAGCCCACGGTTCTTCAAACATTATCCGGAACTGCTGGGTAACATCATGAAGGACGTTTACGAGGTACCGGCAGGTCCTAAAAATCGGCTCTACCCAACTATTAAGAAATACCTGACCCTGAAAGAAATGTGGTCCATGGCCGGGGATATGAGAAAGGTGATGAAGATATGAGTGAACTAAGTGGATTGAAAGCTAAGCTGGGACTGGATGTTTTTAAACACGATAGCGAACCTCATATCCGGATTAAGCCTGGCATGGAGAAGGATCCCCGTTTAAAGGCGGCGGTACTGGTATGCCCGGCTGGTTTATATGCAGAGAATGATAGTGGTGAGGTGGAACTAACTATAGACGGGTGCCTGGAATGCGGTACTTGTCGCATCGCTTGTGGCACCGAGGTATTGGAATGGAACTACCCCACCGGGGGCGCGGGTGTCCAATTCCGCTTTGGGTAATGATAGACACTGAAGACACTGAACACTATGAAGGACACTGAATTGTTTGATTCCATCTTTTGTGAAAATAAAAGGTGGGGTTAAGTTATATTTTAAAAAGATTCAGTGTTGTTCATATTAAATCAGTGTTATTCAGTGTCTAACAAATCGATTGTTATATTAATGAGGGAGGTTTGGTTATGAATATTGTGGTGGC
>CAZAZH010000300.1:0-1005 GCA_964489585.1 uncultured Syntrophomonas sp. | reverse complement strand
GGAGGGGTTAAGAATGAACAAATCGGGTGAAATTCGCTATGTATTAACCAGCAGCAATACCAAACAAGGTTTTCATACCTTTATTCCAGACCTGATACAAGGGTTAAGGAAAATATATATATTAAAAGGAGCCGCAGGTTCAGGAAAATCTACGTTTATTCGGCTTCTAGGGGAGTCCCTATCGGAGAAGGGCTATGAGATTGAGTTTTGGATCTCAGCTTTGGAGCCGGTAAGTCCTGACGGGGTATATATTCCTCGACTGGGGACAGCAGTTATAAATGGTAGTCTACCTCAGCCCATTGATCCCCGTTATCCAGGCGCTACCGGACATATTATTTACCTGGGTGATTACCGTAATGGCAAGGACCTGAATGGCAAAACTCGGGAGATTATTGATTTAATCGATCGCCAGGAAGAGCAAAACGCTAAGGCCTTTGAAGTACTAAGAAGTGCAAGTCAGGCCCGGGAGGAAGTAAAAAAGGCAGCTCGGGATAGCTTAAGTATAGCCAATATTCGCAACTTAATAGAAGAACTGGCCAGTGAATTATTGAGGGAACAGCCGGGTGAAAGGCATTATTTTGCCAGTGCAGTTACGGCTGACGGAATGGTAAACTATATTGATGAAATCAGCTACGAATGTAAACGCCGCTACATTTTAACCGGTCCTCCCGGTAGCGGCAAATCTCTGGTAATTGCTGAATTGGCTCGCGTGGCCCGGGAAAAAGGGTATTTTTTGGAGTATTACCATTGTGGGTTTGACCTGGAAAGCATTGTTATGGTTATCATTCGCAACCTGCAATTGGCTTTAATTGATGGTGGTAATATGGATTTGTCTATTAAACCCTGGGATATTGTTATAGATATGGAAGGTTATCTGGAGAATTACGATGCTGAAGCTGCGGCTGTAAAATGTAGTGAAGCCTACCGCAATTATGAATCATTATTGCTGGAGGCAGAGGTAAAACTGGAAAACGCCCATGCTACCTTAAAGGAGTTAAAGAAAAT
>CAZAZH010000299.1:0-1006 GCA_964489585.1 uncultured Syntrophomonas sp. | reverse complement strand
ACTTCTCTGGAAACAGAATTAAACATAGGCGGAATTACTGTTAATCCTGGTGGAGATTCGGCTTTATCCCGCCGGGTATACAATGGTCACACCATAACGGTTAATGTGGGTGACAGGCATCTGGATCAGATCGTTAGCCAGTTGAATACGGATGTGCAGGCTGCTTTAACCCAGGATGATCTGGCAGCCAACAATCTGGTTAATCCTTTTTCTATGCACGACAACGGAGATGGCACCCGCAGCCTGTGGGTTGATAATACTGGTGCCAGTAACACCCTGTACGATTTGAGGATTGATGATAATGTTAATACCACGGCTTCCGAGTTGGGCCTGGATAATCTCCTAATAATCCGGGGAGCTAGCGACCACAACGGAACCGGGGTGGATTTCAACCGCAATCTGGGCACGATTACTGCGGGTTCTAATATTGAGCAATGTTTGGCCACGGTACAAGGCTGGGGGTTCAACCATAGCGCTAACTGGAGTAATGCGGCCAATACGCCGGGTTATGATGGTTCCCACCATAACGGCCAGTTTACCATCAGTAGTACCGAGACCGGACCGTTACGTCGGGAAGTCATCTTTCGGGACAGCGCCGGTAAGGATCAGCTTTTTGGTGCCGGGGATGATGTTTCTCTGGTTCCGGGTGGCAGTATAAGTACCCAAACCTGGCAGGCTCGCGACCAGGTGCAGGTGAGGACTTCGTATACCGGAGTAGGTAATAATGGGACTTTTTATGGTTTGCAGAGCCGCACTGACTGGTGGTGGGAGGGGGATGCTGGGACTACCAATCCTTTAGTAAGTTCAGGTGTATTGCCTTTTAGCTCTATATACATCCCGGATAATGTTAATAACGGGGTAGAACTGGATGGTTCCTGGTGCATGTTTACCCAGGCTCGGTGTGGGGCCAACCATGACCGAATAGATATTGAGACTATCGATGGGAATACTGGGGCTACTTTTGTTCCTACCGGTGGCCTGCATTTTAATGACGGGGTACTGGATC
>CAZAZH010000298.1:0-1012 GCA_964489585.1 uncultured Syntrophomonas sp. | reverse complement strand
CGGCTTAATGGCAGAATTGGTAAGGGTGAAATCTATGAACGGATATATTGCAACATGGTTCGCTCCGATTGAAAATGCGGTTTCAATATCTGTTTTCAGATCTTCAAAGGTCTGACCAGGCAGTGCAAATATGAAGTCCATGGACACGGTTTCTAACGGAACCTTTTTCAGTGCCGCTGAGATTTGCGCTAGATTGAAATTCTTTCTGCCAAGGATAGAAAGGTACTTGTCCCCGAATGACTGAATCCCTATGCTGATTTTACTCACACCTGCAGAGTGAAGAACAGTAAGCGTTTCCCCGTTAACATTGTCAGGATGCAACTCGAGGCCGATTCCCTCACTAATGATGAAGTGTTCTTGAATGGCTGCGACAATTTCGCCAATTCTCCCGGCAGCAAGAGCTGGTGTCCCTCCACCGAAATATAGACTGGTCACGTGCTTTTTTTCTGTAAGTTGGGAACCAACGATATGGATTTCTTGAATTAAATGATCGATATACTCACCGCAAACCTTCGCGTTATACAGTTCCTTGCAATAAGGGCAGAACGAACAAAGCTGTCTGCAAAAAGGAATATGGACATATAAGCCAAGTCCTTCACATTCAGCAAAGGCTAATTTGGTATCGTATTTATTTTTGAATGTGAAAGGCTGGAATGATCTCGTCAGCCATGCACGCGTTAGTTTCGTCAAAAGGCTCATAATTCACCTATATGTATTTGAGGTATGTTTTCAGCATCTCGGCAATGATTCGGATATTTCCACTGAATAACAGCGTATATTCTGCAACAAAAAAGTACCCGCATTTTTCACACAAGCCGGGAACATCAATGCAGCGTCCACAGACGCTGAGCTTCCCATTTTCCATTACAACGCACTGATAACAGGGTGTCGGAAAGCGATTATCAATGAGATATGGAAAAGCACTTTTCAGGTTGAAAACCGGCACACCATTATCCATCATACGGGTGATTGTGTCACAGCAGTTTTTCTTTTCCTCTCGTGTCAGGGCGAG
>CAZAZH010000297.1:0-1013 GCA_964489585.1 uncultured Syntrophomonas sp. | reverse complement strand
AATGAGTGTGATTATTATGGAAAAACCCAAATTTGATCAGGATCAATTTATTACATCCTCTGACGTATCAAGAAAATTTGGTACCATACGCAAGCAGGCCAAAGAAAAGCCTTTAGTCGTAACTGATAACGGCCGCTTTGATACAGTGATACTTGATTATCAATTATATGAGCAAATGTATTCCAGGCTAAATGAACTTGAGAATGAGATAGAATTACGGGTCTTAACTGAACGTTTAGAAGGCTTGGAGAAAAACCCCGATAAGGGAGTAAACTGGCGAGATATTAGGCGGTCAAGTAGATGAATAACGCTCGTTTCAAGGTAATATTTGCTCCCGAGGCAGCAATAGAATACGAAAAACTAGACAACTCCGTTATTAGTATTGTAGATAAAGCGATAGATAGACTGGAGGAGCGGGCAGATGAGGTTGGAACCCTTTTACATAACTATCAAAAAACCAGGTTGGCGGGTGCTAAAGAGATAAAGCTTAGAGATGCTGGTATACGCATCATCTTTAAAATAACCGCCCAGACTGTAAATATTCTTCAGGTTGTCTATATCTTAGCAATTGATCAGCGCGATGGAGATCGGGTATTTGGAATTGCGCATGAGCGCTACCAAGAGTTTAAAGAAGATCCCTTGCAAGCAATAGAGAAAGCGAAGAATCGAACAATAAAGAAACAGAGAAAGAAATAAAGCTCGATGGTGTGATAAGAAAGATGTTGTTGTTTTCAGTGGTATTTTTGGAGGTATAAAATATGGGTTTTTTTGATACCGTCGGTAAAATGATAAAAACGGCCAGTAGCATATCACCAGCAGGTTCCTCTTCTTTGCGCTCTGCAGCAGAAAACTCTGACTTAAATTGCCCAGGTGTGTACAAAGTGTTTTATTCTGGGCAGTTGATGAAAGTTGGTAAGGCAGAAGATGGTTTAAGAAAGAGATTTAGTGACTACTATCGAGGTAAAGCGGGAGGTACCGCATATTTAAAATATATTGATGAGTCCAATCGTGAC
>CAZAZH010000296.1:0-1032 GCA_964489585.1 uncultured Syntrophomonas sp. | reverse complement strand
ATATGGCGGAGAGAGTGGGATTCGAACCCACGGAGCCGCTACAAACGGCTCACACGATTTCGAGTCGTGCGCTTTCAACCGAACTCAGCCATCTCTCCATTTTTTTATCATTATTATATATGTCTTCGAACATATGCAGCCTATGCCCGCGTATGCTCGAAAATGACAAGGACTCTGGGCGCTCCACATCTTACGAGACGCCCCCCATGCTCAATAGCTACTTCCTCTTGGCCTCAAAAAATTCCTTCAGTATCTGCCCGCATTCATCAGCCAGTACGCCGGATTTTACTATTACCCGGTGGTTAAATGCCGGATGGTCCAGAAGGTCTATCACTGAACCTGCTGCTCCCGCCCGAGGGTCATACGCTCCATAAACCAGCTTTCCTAATCGGGCCTGGACCATGGCACCGGCGCACATGGAACATGGCTCCAGGGTAACATACATGGTAGCATCGGATAGCCGCCAATGGCCAACCTGTTTGGCTGCCCTTTGCAGAGCCAGTATTTCTGCATGGGCGGTAGCATCGCCCCGCATTTCTTTCTCGTTGCAGGCTTTAGCAACTATTTCCCCGTTTACAACTATAATTGCTCCTACAGGGATCTCCCCGTTTTTCCTGGCTTCCTGGGCCAGGCTGAGGGCTATTTTCATATACTCTTCATGGCGGTTCATAGTTTGATCCCCTTAACCTGCAATTAAGATTGTAGGATATAGCCCATACGGTGTCAAGAAGGGCTATCATCTCTTTCATAATACAAAAAACAAATCCCACAATTGCTTGTGGGATATAGTTGCTATAATGGTGCGCCCGGAGGGACTCGAACCCCCGGCCCACGGTTTAGGAAACCGTTGCTCTATCCTACTGAGCCACGGGCGCATTTAAAATGCTTCAACCAATCAAGCTGGTTCGAATCTGTATCAATACTCCTTAAGTATCCGATACTAATACATTCTATACTGCGGCTACCCTTTTTGCAACCCCTGGTAGGGTATTATCGCTATATTAGAAAGTTAGGTTCTTCACAAATAGATTG
>CAZAZH010000295.1:0-1043 GCA_964489585.1 uncultured Syntrophomonas sp. | reverse complement strand
GAACCTTACCGGGATTTAATAGCCGATATTATAACCGAACTGGAAGATGCCATTGGACAGGCTGTGGAAGCTGGACTTCCCGGTGATAAAATTATTATCGATCCAGGCATAGGAATAACGTTTGGTAAAACCCCGGGAGGAAACCGGTTGCTTTTAAAACGCCTGGGTGACTTCCGCAGCCTGGGAAAACCTATTCTAATAGGAGCATCGCGGAAATCCTTTATCGGACAAACCCTGGGATTGGAAGTAAATGAGCGTTTGGAAGGAAGTTTGGCAGCAGTAGCCATGGCCATTATGAATGGCGCTGACATTGTCAGAGTACACGATGTAAAAGCCAGTAAACGCGTTGCAATCATGACAGATGCGGTGATGCAGGAAAATGGATAGTATTATTGCGCGGGGTTTAAGTTTTAAGGCCTGCCACGGAGTACTAGACAGTGAAAAAACTTGTCCCCAGCCTTTCCGGGTGGATCTGGAGTTATTTCTTGATCTGCAGGCTGCAGGGCAGCAGGATGAGCTAAGTCTCTCGGTAGATTATGACCAGGTATATCAACTGGTGCAAAGCATTGTCGAAGGCCTTTCCTGCAACTTAATCGAAGCTTTAGCTGAACGAATTGCCCAGGCCCTGCTTAATAAATTTCCCCTGCGGGCTGTAGAAGTAATTGTTTATAAACCCGAAGCCCCGGTAAAAGGAGAATTCCAATACTTTGCCGTTAAAATCCGCCGCGAGCAGAAATAGATGCGTAATTGGCGGAAATCTTAGGGAATAACGCAGAATTATTCAAGGTTAAAATGGAGAAATACGAAGCAACGTTAATAGTGGACCGGAGCTCAGCCCCGTCTTCACTCAGGTTAGAGGTAGTTTGTACTGCTGAGTGCCAGGGAGCAACAGTAGAACCCACAACCTTAATTACGACCAACGGGAGCATTAGTAATACCCGTAGGGTGTAGGGTGTATTTCTAAGATAATTCTTAATTTTCAGTAATTACTCCTTGCTCACAGTGTAGTGATGTGCTATTTTAAGGGTGAAACTGCTTGTGAT
>CAZAZH010000294.1:0-1065 GCA_964489585.1 uncultured Syntrophomonas sp. | reverse complement strand
TTAATTTCCTGGCTGGAATCCATTACTTGTTCAGCGGAGGCCGAAACCTGCGCCAGACCAGCTGCGATTTGTTCAGTTGAGCTTGATACTTGTTCCAGATTTTCGCTCAGCTTTCGACCAGAACGGAAAAGCTGTTCGCTAGCCTGGGCGATTTCCTTTGCAGTAATACCAATTTGTGTTAACAGATTACTTTCTATAGCCTTTTGCTCTTCAATTCTAGCCTGTTTTTCGCTATTAAACTGGTTAGATAACCGGGTAGTTATAATAAGCGCTGCACTGTATAAAAAAATGGAAGAAAACTGAATGGTATAGTCAGTAGTCAAATCAGGGCTGTTCATGCCCAAGCCAAAAACAAAATAAAGTATTCGCACTATATTTAACAGCACCAGCAGTGAACAACTAATCATTATCAAGGATAAATCAAAATACAAAAGGTACATAGCAATGATGGGAAAGGCGTAGCTGTAAACAAGAGTACGGGTACTGGTGAAGAGTACAAAAATATATAACACAAAATAACCGGCCAAAGTTATGTTTTTAATATTAGGGCTTCCCTGGTCACGTTTATAAAGTATAGTTGCTGTAACCATTGGCACCAATATCAAAAACAAGAAAAGTAAAACATACCAAAGGGGTCTGCCGCCCTTAAGATACTCTGCCAGATACCCCAACATCAAAAAACCGTCAAGAATCCAGATTATGAGCAACACAATCCGGTTGGTTCTTTGTATCTCCAAATAAAACCACCTCGCGTAAAAATATCCCAGGCCTTATTGCCATAGTTATCCATGTTAACAATAATATTCTACTATTTGGCATCAAATTCCTTTATAAATTATATTTATAACGAGGAATTAGTTATGATACGCATGGTCATTCCTGTTTTAGCAGGGAAAAGCTGCCTAATTGTCGAACCTGAATAAAGACTAGATTTACGACACGGGAGAAATAGCCTGATGAACAAAATCAAAATGCCGGTTTTTAAGTATTCCTACCGCATTGACCCTGATGAACGGCAGATAATATACACCAACATTTGTGATATCTCCACCCCATCGCGCAGTT
>CAZAZH010000293.1:0-1086 GCA_964489585.1 uncultured Syntrophomonas sp. | reverse complement strand
CTTTTGCGTCTAATTAGCTTTCTGCTGTAACCGGGCGTAGATGAAATCGTCCAGGTCACCGTCCAGTACCGCCTGAACATTACCTTCCTCCAGGTTAGTGCGGTGATCTTTGATAAGGCTAAAAGGATTCAAGGTATAAGTTCTAATCTGACTGCCCCAGGCTATCTCTTTATATTCTCCCTTTAGGTTCTGTAAATTATTTTCCACTTCTTTTTGTTTCAGGTCATACAATTTAGCCGTCAATATCTTCATAGCAGACAATCGATTGGCGTGCTGAGACCGCTCATTTTGACATTGTACCACTATTCCAGTAGGCAAGTGAGTAATGCGGACAGCGGAATCAGTTTTATTAACATGCTGCCCGCCAGCGCCGCTGGAGCGGTAAGTGTCTATGCGTAATTCTTCCGGATTAATATTTACCTCAACATTTTCAATTATCTCAGGAAGTACTGAAATGGAAGCAAAAGAAGTATGTCGCCGCCCCGATGAATCAAAGGGGGAAATCCGGATCAGCCGATGCACCCCTTCTTCGCATTTTAATTTACCATAGGCGTATTTACCCTTGATCAGAAAAGTAACACTTTTAATGCCTGCTTCATCGCCAGCAAGATAATCCATAATTTCCACTGTATACCCGGATGATTCCGCCCAGCGAGTGTACATTCTCAGGAGTATCTCCACCCAGTCCTGGGCCTCGGTACCACCAGCACCGGCATGTAAAGAAACAATGGCATCCCTTTCATCATGAATTCCAGAAAACAAAACCAGGAGTTCAAACTCCCGAAATTTCTTTTGTAATTCCTGTAGCTCTTTTACGGTATCATGCCAAATTTCCTGATCTCTTTCCTCTTGAGCTATATCCATCAAATCTTGAAGATAATTAACTTTATCCCAAAGACTACAGTAATTATCGATATTGTCCTGCATTTCGCTAATGCTTTTCAGTATTTGCTGAGCTTCCTGACGCTCATTCCAGAAGTTTTCATTAAGAGTCTTTTTATGCAGTTGCTCTACTTTTTGTTTCTGGCCATCAATGTCAAAGAGAAGCCCTCATTTCTCCAAGTCGTTTTATTATTTCGCTGCAAA
>CAZAZH010000292.1:0-1095 GCA_964489585.1 uncultured Syntrophomonas sp. | reverse complement strand
AAAACCTACAATAGCTGGTATTTTCAGGCGATAACAGACGAAGACAACTCCGACGGCCAGGCCAAATATAATTGCGATATCGCCCAAAAAGCCCATTGCAGGTATCAGCCCCTTTTAACTGAGGGTTTTGCGTAATGAAAAAATCTAAAATGCCATTCTTAATCGTCAACGAAGAATCTTTAAGATCCTTCGGCTTTGCCTCAGGATGACATTCCTAAAAATAACTTACTAATTTCGGAAAAAGTTAATTATATAAAATCCTCAACTTCCTCTTTGTACTAATCCCTCTCTCCTGCCGGCATTAATTATTAGTGTTAATAAGGCTGTAGCTGATACTCCTATAGCCATCAAGTAGGCATAACTCAAGTTTAGATCCAGCATAAAACCACCCAGTGAAGGCCCAATTACTCTCCCCAGACTGTCATAACCCTGCAAAATACCCATGGCACTACCCTGTTGCATGGTAGTCCTTTTGGATACGGCTGCAGATATAGAGGGGCGTATTAATCCTATCCCGCCTGAAAAAACACCCATAAAGACAATCAAACTAACCAGGTTAGTAGACATCAGAAAACCTGCCAGGCTGGATATCAGGATAATTATTCCCAGTCCTATGGTCTTTTCTTCTCCTATACGGTTGATGAGTCGGCCTACCAGCAAGCCTTGAACCAGTGCCATTACTATTCCGGCACAGGTAAAGACTATACCAACATCGGTGGCGCCTATGTCTAATTTACCCTTGGCATACAAAGCAAAGGTACCATGATTGGTTGATTCTGCCAGGCTGCAGAATAACATAACGATAAAAAGAAAGGCCAGCGGGGTTTTTAATCCTTTTAACAGAGACTCGCGTCTAACCCCTTTATAAGGAATACGCTTTTCGAGGGCCAATGATTCTTTTATGAAAGCAAAAATGCCCAGGCTGTTAAGAGCACATAGTATTCCTGCAATTAGAAACGGAAAGGCAAGGGATATGTGGGCCAGGCCACTGCCTATAGCCGGACCAAAAATCATACCCACTCCCATGGCGGCTCCTACCATTCCCATACTGGAACCCCTTTTTTCCTCACTGGTGGAATCACCAACATAGGCCAT
>CAZAZH010000291.1:0-1132 GCA_964489585.1 uncultured Syntrophomonas sp. | reverse complement strand
CGGACGGTAGAATTTAGCTTAGAAATTGAGAAAGGAGGTGCACGCGAATGGCCGTAACTCCAAGTATGGTTGCTACCGACCTGGCCCTGGTTATGGCAAACGGAACCAGTGGCAGTGGTCAGCCCCTGGTTATTACCCGTAGCTTTAAAAAGGTAAAAACCGATGCCGCCAACGCCGATATTTATGCTGTAGCCCAGAGCCTGCTGGGATTGCAGACCAAAACCAATGTGGCGATACAGCGCCGGGACATTGTGGAACTTGTTGACCTGCCCTAGGCAACGACTGTAAAAAAATTTAGAAAGGAGGTTAAAAGATGGCTATTGTAAAGACCCTGGAAATGGACTTTGCTACCGAGTTTGGCAAGACCCAGCGCATGAGGGTATATGATGTAAAACCTACCATTACTGCCAGTGAAATTTCCGCTGCTATGGACGTAGTTATCGCTAAAAATATTTTCGGCTCTGTCTCTGGCGATTACACCGGTAAGGTGGGAGCTCAGGTAGTAACCCGGGAAGTTGAAGAATTCGACCTGGCTTAGACCAGTTAAGCAAACGGGCGGGACGTTCCTGCCCGTTTGCTCTTTAAAAACGTTAAGAAAGGAAGTGAAGCGATGGAGGATATGAACAGTTTAACCGGCTTTATCGCCAATGTGGGCTTTCCCATTGCGGTGGCCGCCTACCTGCTGATTCGGATAGAAAGCAAACTGGCCGGCCTTACCCAGGCAATAGCTGAATTAAGGGAATGCATCTGTGCCTTTCCGGTGCGTGGCTACGGTTATGCGGAGCCGAACAGAATTAAAAACGCTGAATAGAAAGGATGATTTATGTGCCGATACCTAAGAAAATGACGTTACCCCTGTTTGTAACCTGGCTGCGGGTAAACCTGCAGTGTGAACTGAGCCAGTCCGGACAGCGCCTGGAGGTAATCATCAATACCGATAATATAGAAAAAGGAACCTTCGCCGCTCTCTATGCTTATATGCAAGGTGACCAGGTTATGGTTCGCGAGCTGGCCGAAACCTTTTACAGCCGAGAGGAGGCCCGGGCTGCTCTGGATAACCCCACCGATACCTACGACCCGGTACCCTTCCACCAGTGGGAGAAAGACCAGTACTGGACGGCGAAGAATGTTA
>CAZAZH010000290.1:0-1161 GCA_964489585.1 uncultured Syntrophomonas sp. | reverse complement strand
GCTTGCTGGTTATTAGCTCGGGGTTTAGTTTGGTTATTCCAGGTCAGGCTTTCTCTCATTAAGATTTGGTTGCGATCATCAATTTCACTGATATATTTAAGAGTGTTGCCCAGTTGGTTTACTCTTTCTTTAAGATCGGCATACTGCCCATCTTCTATTTTTGATTCCAGCTGGCTTAAGGTAAATTCATTTATTCCCAGCTCACTTACTACCTGCTCCTGTAAGCCCCGGTTCTCAGCCTCCAGTACTTGTAAATCGGCCAGCAGTTTTTGCCGCCCGGCCATAATTTCCATAACTTGTGTAGGCATACCGGATTTATCAGCCTGTTGTAGTATATCCAATTGCTCCTGGGCACGGGCGGCCATTTTTTTATATAGCTGCCATTGCTCTTCAAAATTATGGATAATATTTTCTATAAGTATATTCTTCACGTGAAATCTTCCCTCTTTTATTTACCGGCTATTTCTTCTGGTCAATAAACCATCCCTCGGTGTAAATTTCCTCCTGCAAGTAGGCCTGGTGGGCTTTACTACTAGTACGGCTTTGCTGTAGTTTAAGTGCTATATTATCCTTATGCTCATGCATCTGGTTTAGAGATTTTTCATCCAGTTCCCTTATTTCTTTTATAAGCTCGATAGTTATTTCCCTCTGGTTCTTTATTTCTTCTATCTCTGCCTCAGTGGCCAACTCAGGGTGAGTTATCAATTCTTGTAACCCTTGCTCCAATACCGTATACACTACATCTACATCTTCAATAAATTTTGTCCTTTGCTGTAATAGCTCCAGTAACATCTCTTCGGGTTCTTCTTGCTGTTGAAGGGTATCATAAATGGAATTGGAAATCTGCTGAATTATTTTAAATAAGTCCAACATTTCGGTTAGTTTTTGCAATACTGATTGCGAAACCATTAATTAAGCCCAACTTTCTTATGCAGGCACAAGGGTTATCTAGCTTTTGCTAAACCAATTCGTCTACCAGTAATCCCAGGGCCTGATTAATCATTTCCCTTAAGCGAGCACTTAAATCCAGCATGTATTCGGGTGGTATTTCTTTAATCGTTTCTTTAGTCTGGTTATCTATGACCCTTACCTGGTAACGCCCACTATCTTCATGAAGTTGAAATTCCAGGTGGAAATTAGATAGATTCATGATATCATTGG
>CAZAZH010000289.1:0-1169 GCA_964489585.1 uncultured Syntrophomonas sp. | reverse complement strand
ATATCCGAATCAGGCAACGTTTGATGGAAATGGGGCTGGTTTCAGGGGCTGAGCTGGAAATGGAACGCTTTGCTCCGCTGGGAGATCCTATTGAGGTTAATCTACAAGGTCAGCATCTAAGCCTGCGACAGGCAGAAGCAGCTATGCTCCTGGTTGAAATGATATAAGGGGACAAGGGGACGTTTCGTTTGTCTAAGGGGACAAGGGGACGTTTCGTTTGTCTTATTGCACTGCTCTTTCTACGACGTTTTTTCCAACGCCTAATACTCGGGTAAGTTGTGGTGCTCACCCCCACTTCTGATAAATATCTTTGCTCAATTTCTTTCGGTAGATCAATTAAATCATTTATACTAAAAAACTCTCTAAAAGTATCTTCTTTCTAGCCACAGGCTTATTTGACTCGGGCTGAAGCGGTTACGGTAGTTAGTAAATTGATGGAGAACGGAGAGAAAATCGTAGATAAAAGATGGCAAAATTAAATCAATAGATTTGAAGTGGCGTTTATACCGGTAGCTAATAATAACAATAGAGCAGTTAAGGGGAAGTTAAAAATAGACGATACTATGAGAGACTTTGATATGATATGATAAGTCGCAACTAGAATTTACTTAAATGGCAGGAGAAGCAGATGTGGAATTAAATAATGTATCATTGGCCTTTGCTTTAACTATTTTAGCCGGATTGTCCACCGGAATAGGCAGCTTAATTGCTCTGCAGGCCAAAAGAACCAATGCCGCCTTTCTATCCGTGGCACTTGGTTTTTCAGCCGGAGTAATGATATATGTTTCCATGGTCGAAATGTTCGCCGAGGCCCAGGAAATAGCTGTGAGTGTTTGGGGGAACGGGGGATTGTGGGCTGTTACCGGAGCGTTTTTTGCCGGTATGATGCTTATTACACTAATCGACATGCTGGTGCCTTCCTATGAAAACCCTCATGAACCAAGAAGGGTTGAGGAAATCTCAGAGTCGTCTGTCTCGGTTAGCAATAACAAACTATTGAGGATAGGTTCTATGATGGCTATCGCCATAGCCATACATAATTTTCCGGAGGGAATGGCTACGTTTGTTTCGGTCTTGCATGACCCATCGGTAGGTGTGGCGATTGCTATAGCTATTGCCATCCACAATATACCGGAAGGAATTGCAGTTTCAGTTCCTGTATATTACGC
>CAZAZH010000288.1:0-1170 GCA_964489585.1 uncultured Syntrophomonas sp. | reverse complement strand
ATGGAAGAGTTTCAACAGGTATTTATGAAACAACTCTCCAAGATTGCCAGCGCCAGTTAAGTTGGCAGCCCTGAAGGAGGTTATATACCGTGGCTAGAGTTACAACAGCGACCCTAAGAGACAAAAAGGCTAAGCAGGAAAAAATCAGCATGCTTACTTCATATGATTATTCCACTGCCGGTCTTGTAGACCAGGCGGGCCTGGATATGATACTGGTAGGTGATTCATTGGGAATGGTGGTTCTGGGGTATGAAAATACCCTGGCGGTTACCATGGATGACATGGTTCACCATACCCGGGCAGTAGTGCGGGGCACTAAAAATGCGATGGTAGTAGCGGACATGCCTTTTCTTTCTTACCATGTTTCCGTTGAAGAAGCAGTCCGCAATGCCGGCCGTTTTATCCAGGAAGGTGGTGCCCAGGCAGTAAAACTGGAAGGCGGAGTGGAGAGAGTAGACGCGGTAAAAGCTATTCTCGATGCCCAGATTCCAGTGATGGGACATATTGGTTTAACTCCGCAGTCAGTTAACCAGTTTGGCGGCTTTAAAGTACAGGGAAAAGACCTGGAAACTGCACGCAAGCTCCTACGCGATGCCCAGGCCCTGGACAAAGCCGGTGTGTTTTCGATAGTGTTGGAATGTGTCCCCTCTGCCCTGGCCAAGGAGATAACCGCAGAGGTGTCAGTACCTACCATAGGCATTGGGGCAGGGTCGGATTGTGATGGCCAAGTACTGGTCATCAATGATATGCTGGGCATATACTCCGGGCATGTTCCCAAATTTGTTAAGAAGTATGTCGACCTGCAACCCCTGATTATAGAGGCTTTAAAATCCTATAAGAAGGAAGTAGAAGAAGGCAGCTTCCCCGGTCCTGAACATGGTTTCACCATATCTGATGAGGTGCTTGATAAACTCTACTAATTTTTAACCAGTCGGGCAGGTTCCTGGCCTGCCCGTCCTGGTAAATATTACGAGGGATGTTATGGAAGTATTTAATAATATTAGCGAGATGCAGAAATGGTCATTACAAACGTGTAAACAAGGTAACAGTATAGGACTAGTACCAACTATGGGGTATCTTCACGATGGGCACCTGTCACTGGTACGGGAAGCGAGGAAAAAATGTGATAAAGTAGTGGTTAGCATATTTGTAAATCCCCTGCAATTTGGA
>CAZAZH010000287.1:0-1172 GCA_964489585.1 uncultured Syntrophomonas sp. | reverse complement strand
GTGGATCTTTCGTTTTTTGTTCATAATAAGGCTGCGAAAACAGTGCTGGGTAGCCTCTTCAGCCTGCCCGCAATTTTGCTGTGGCCATCCATGGCGTTTGCCGGTGAGGCTAATCTGGTTCTTCCGCAGCTAAACCAGCAGCAACATAATTTGCTGGTTATGGGAATTGTCGTTTCAATATTAGGTATGCTTTTTGGCTTATACCAGTATAAAAAGGTAGAAAAATATCAGGCCCATCAGTCCATGCTGGATGTGGCTCACACTATTTATGAGACTTGTAAGACTTACCTGATTCAACAGGGTAAATTTCTTATTTTGCTTTTCGCCTTTATCGGCTTCTGTATAGCATTTTACTTCGGTTTCCTGCAACAGATGCCGGTCAGCGGAGTGTTATTTATTTTGATGTGGACCGTAATTGGTATTCTGGGCTCCTATAGTGTTGCCTGGTATGGTATCCGCATGAATACCCTGGCTAACAGCAGGACGGCGTTTTCTTCCCTGGAGAGAAAACCCCTGAAAGTCTTAAATATTGCCCTGGATGCCGGCATGAGTATTGGTGTGCTCCTGGTTTGCGTTGAGCTCATCATGATGTTAATTATTTTGTTATATGTTCCGCGGGAACTGGCAGGAGCCAGTTTTATCGGATTTGCTATAGGTGAATCGCTGGGCGCCAGTGCATTACGTATTGCCGGCGGGATATTTACCAAAATCGCCGACATCGGCGCCGACCTGATGAAAATCGTTTTTGGTATCAAAGAAGACGACCCGCGTAATCCCGGGGTTATTGCTGACTGCACCGGGGATAATGCTGGTGATAGCGTTGGTCCGACCGCCGATGGATTTGAAACCTATGGGGTAACCGGTGTTGCTCTGATTACCTTCATAGTGCTGGCGGTAGCTCCGCAATTGCAGACCATCATGCTTACCTGGATATTTGTAATGCGCGTACTGCTGGTCATCACCTCGGTACTTTCCTTCTATATTAATAGAGCCGTTAGTCAGGCCAGATACGGCAACAGCGATGACATTGATTTTGAAAAGCCCCTGGGCAGCCTGGTATGGATTACTTCTATCCTATCCATTGTTAGTACCTTTGGGGTCAGCTATTATATACTGGGACCTGGCGCCGGAGTTACTACCCCGCTAACTAATCTCTGGGTGGTACTGGCGAT
>CAZAZH010000286.1:0-1172 GCA_964489585.1 uncultured Syntrophomonas sp. | reverse complement strand
ATACCATTTCCCTTCGACACTACCCGGGTCATAAACACTGGGTAAGTTCTGAGCTGACATTATCAGTTTACCTCCTCATATACTTTAGCGGGTATAAAAACAAAGCCTGTTATACAATCTAAATTGTACTTAAAATACTCCAGCCATGGCAAGTTATATACCTGGATTATATCCTTTTAGTATAACCTTAATCCAGAATAGTTCCCTATAAAAAGAAATTTCCCTGCCTGGGTAACAGGCAGGGATATGGGAAAGGCCGCTTCATGTCCTATAGATTCAATATAAATTAATTTGCATTATACTGTTTATATTGTACTAATTTTCACATTTATTGCAAGCCCTATGGAATATTTAGTTAGAATAATTTTAAAAACCCGGGCTGATATGCTAAGCTTATATCATTGAATTGGGCAATACGGGTAGTCTAAGGAGGAGTTTTATTTGGTTAAGCAAAAGGTTGGTAGAAACGATCCCTGCCCCTGCGGCAGCGGTAAGAAATACAAAAAGTGCTGTGGTATAGTAGACGATTTTATTGAAGCCAGTGATGACCCTTTTACCCGGTGTAATAGGCTGATGACAGCTGTTAAGATGAAACTGGAGGAGTATTTTGAAAACGCTATAAAAAAGATTCGCAAAGATGCGCAATCCCAGTTTCTTCGTTTTAGTGTAAATAGGACTCTCCCCCCGGAACATGAATCTATATTTTCCGATTGGCTGTGGTTTGACCTTTTGACTGAAGATGAAAACACTTTAGCCTACCATTACCTGGTGGAAAATGGTTATTATATCGCCCCTTCCCTGCAAGACACTCTGGGTGCATTGAGTATATCCTTCCCTTCAGTATATCAGGTTGAGGAGATATCTGATTACTACATTAAAGCCCGCGATATTTTCCTGGATCGCCCCTGTGATATTCTGCTAAAAGAACCCTGGGAGGGTGTAGACGGGGAAACCGAATTACTTCTTTTCGGTCGCCTGGTCAGGATAGAAGATGAAAGCCTTTTTTCCGGCATGGTCCTGGCAGTTGATAATAAGGCTGAGCAAAGTGGATTTTTATTGGAACATATGGAGTTTATACGCCGGCTGTTAAATGATACTATGATGAACACCCTTAAGTTCCATGGCGAAATAACCTATGGCATTTTTGATCATGCCTATAATAAAACCCTGGT
>CAZAZH010000285.1:0-1177 GCA_964489585.1 uncultured Syntrophomonas sp. | reverse complement strand
CTATTAAAGCGCCATTTCCTTAACCAAGATCGGCAAGCTTATGCTTAAAAGGGGGATGGCTATGTCCTCAAATTCTTATCATAATAATGAAGCTCTCCTGCGTTTAGCTCAGCAGGGTGACATAGATGCCCGGGATCAGATATACGAAGCTAATATAGGCCTGATATATATGGTTTTGGAGAGATTTAAAAACACATCTTACGATTATGAAGACCTTTTTCAGGTAGGGTCAATTGGCTTATTGAAGGCTATAGATAAATTTGATTTTAGCTTTAATGTGCGCTTTTCAACTTATGCCGTTCCTATGATAATCGGTGAAATAAAAAAATTCCTACGAGATGATGGTATCGTCAAGGTTCAACGTAATATAAAAGAAACATATACCAAAATTCGCTGGGCGCAGGATAAGCTGCGGGGAGATCTGGGACGTGAACCGGGCGTAAACGAAATTGCCAGTTTATTGGAAATTGACAAGGAAGAGATAGTAATGGCCATGGAGGCTTGCCAGGCTCCTGCCTACATGCATGATATAATACCAGGGGAGGAAAGGGAGCAGTTATCGCTTATAGACCGCCTGGCCAATGATGAGGGAAATGTTTTGCTATTAGAAAAACTGGCTTTGCGGGAGGCCCTGGCGCAACTGGAGCCCCGGGAGCAGGAAGTGATTTTAAGACGTTTCTTTAAAGATGAAACCCAATCCTGTATAGCCGATGATTTAGGTGTTTCTCAGGTACAGATATCCCGAATTGAAAAACGGGCGATTCATAAATTAAAACAGATACTAGAATAGTATAATACGGTTGTTTAGAAAAAACAGGCCAGGTGGCCTGTTTTTTTTATGAGTAAAAAGGACGGTTCTTCTGACTCACCCAGCTTTTTCAAACCTGCAGCAGTCACAGTATTGGATTTTTCTCATATTATGGATATTAAGATTGAATTTACGCAATTATTCTTATTCGTATGGCTATCTTATCTCAGTAAGAACGGGAGGATACCAGCATGGTAGAAATAAAAGTTACAAGGACTAAACCGGTTAACCTGGTATATGGAAACAACATGCAGTCCCAGGTGAGAAACAGAGCACCATTGAGACAGGGGAAGAACGATAAGCAGTTTATCGAAGGGGTATCAGTTATAACCTGTACCAACCGGCCGGAATACCGGGAAAGGATTATAG
>CAZAZH010000284.1:0-1182 GCA_964489585.1 uncultured Syntrophomonas sp. | reverse complement strand
TTGCCAGGTCTTTCACTAAACCTTGCATTTAATCCCCCCTCATTTTAAGAAAATAGAAAATTGTGTTGGCTGTTATTTTACCTGCTCATAACCAATCTTTAGGACTTTACGATTCATCTCCAGTACCTGACCGCTAAAGCGTTGTTCCAAAATCCTTTCGTAGTCATCAATGTCGATTGGCACCGAAGGCAAAGCCGTTAAAGCTCCCATCAGGAGAATGTTGGTAGCCTGACTGTTACCTGCTTCAAGTGCCAGTTTAGTTGCTTCAATTATCTGTACCTGACCACTTAGTTTGTTCAGCTCTGCTTCTATTGCTTCCACAGGTGGATATTGGGCTTCACCGATTAGGACCCCCAATGGATAATTAGGCCGGGAATCGGTTATGATTAAGGTTGATTTATTGGCATAATCACGTGCAACCCGCAATGTATCGGTGGGTTCAAAGGATACGATGATATCCGCCTGTTGCAGCGGGATTAAAACCCCATACTCAGTAGTAGCTGATATTCTGACATGGCTCATAACTGATCCACCACGTTGCGAGGCTCCGTAGGTTTCGCCCACAGTTGTAAAATAGCCTTTTTCCACCAGGGCAGAAGCTAAGAGTTCAGTGGCTAAAATGTTCCCCTGCCCTCCGACGCCGCTAATAATAATATTTAGAGGGTCTTTTATAAGCTTTTTACTCACCCGCTTCGCCTCCCTCTATCTTGATTGCCCCTGCCGGGCACAGCGAGACACAGACCCCGCAACCAACACAAACCACCTCATCAATTTTGGCTTTACCGGCCTCATAATCCCAGATATTGCCGGGGCATCCCCAAACCCGGCTACAGAACCTGCCGCATCCGCATTCATCTCCCCGACATAAATCCTGTTCAACCCAAACCTTAGCTTTTTTGCGTTTTCGAACTGCCAGGGTGGCACATTCCTGCTTTAGGATTAGCACCTTCAAACCCGGTTGTTTAAGTAGTCTATATACTATCCCGGTTGTACCTGCAATATCGAAAGGATCTGCTACGGTTACCGGACATCCGATTGCTTCCACCACCTTTTGAATCGAGATGGGTTCTACGGTTTTCCCCATAGCAGTCAGTCCAATACCGGGATGAGGTTGAAATCCGGTCATCGCCGTAGCTGAATTATCTAAAATAACAAACAGCATATTAGAATCATGGTATTTGG
>CAZAZH010000283.1:0-1206 GCA_964489585.1 uncultured Syntrophomonas sp. | reverse complement strand
GTTTAACTGAAGTACGCAAGAAAGGAATCCTGGATTATCTTCGCCCTGATGGCAAAACCCAGGTAACCGTTGAATATGAGGATAGCCGACCATTAAGAGTCGATACTGTTGTTGTTTCCTCCCAGCACCACCCTGAGGTGGAAAGAGAGACCCTAGAGCGGGATATAATCGAACAGGTTATAAAGGCCAGCGTTCCTGAAAATATGCTGGATGATAATACCCGTTTCTTTATTAATCCTACCGGTCGTTTTGTCGTAGGTGGACCTCAGGGTGACTGCGGCTTAACCGGACGAAAGATTATAGTTGATACATACGGGGGTATGGCCCGGCACGGTGGGGGAGCATTCTCCGGTAAAGACCCCACCAAGGTAGATCGTTCAGCCTGTTATGCTGCCCGCTATGTAGCAAAAAATATTGTAGCTGCTGGCATTGCTGACCGCTGTGAAATTCAGGTAGCTTACGCCATTGGAGTAGCCCAACCAGTATCCATTTCAGTGGATACCTTTGGCACTGGTAAAATCAGCGACGAAAAAATTATTGAATTAATAAGAAAGAATTTTGATTTACGTCCGGCGGCAATCATCAGAGACCTGGACTTAAGAAGGCCCATATACAAGAAAACTGCCAGTTACGGACACTTTGGCCGCCCCGACCCCGATTTTACCTGGGAAAAAACCGACCGGGCGGAGGAACTGCGGACACAGGCAGGATTGTAGTTTTTGAGTTCATAACTGCAGGCCCGGGGCGAACACACGGGTTCGCCCCTACAATAGTGATAGGTTAGGGTTACATCGATTCCGTAGGGGCAGACCCATGTGTCTGCCCGGCCGAGCACTAACCTTTGGTGTATATCGAATGGTGAAACAAATTAAAAAACTGCTAAAAGGCGGGCATCTCCCGCCTTTATGTTATTATAGGTTGTAGGGGCAGCCCGGCACTCAGCGGCTATATCCAGATAATGTTTTCAAAAAAAGATTGGGCTGAGTGCCGGGCTGCCCACCGGGGATAGGCCCCGCCTTTATGTTATCATAGGGGAAAGTTGTATAAGGGAGGAGTACACCCTGCGTTTTGTAACGGTGTTAATAAACATACCGGTTAAGGCAATAGACAACTACTATACATACCATATTAGCGAGGACCTGGAAAATGAACTGGCTTTCGGCAAACGGGTACTGGTGGAATGGGGTCGCAGAAAAGTAGAAGGCT
>CAZAZH010000282.1:0-1211 GCA_964489585.1 uncultured Syntrophomonas sp. | reverse complement strand
TACCACCCGCCAACAAATCAACTCCATCTTCGACCGCCTGATCGTGGGTGAGGCGTGAAGGGTGGAGGACGCCTATATACAAGTATACTGGTATAATGTATTTTACTTCACGAACTGGTGGTATGGCCACCTTTAGGGGCGAACCCATGTGTTCGCCCAGAGTTGGTAGTACTGTAATGCGAAGGGGAATCGGCCCCAGGGTTTACAGCTCGGTTGAGCAGCCCGATACTCAGCCCGATCTTGATTTGAAAGCATTGCTTATTTATAGCCGCTGAGTGCCAGGGGGTCTGCCCCTACAACCCTCTTCCCTAATTCCTTACTTCTCACGCCTCACTACTCACTATAAATAAATAAACAAAACCTGAATTCGAAATTTTTATAAGACAACTGGGGTTTAGCACCTATTTTAGAGTGTACCTCCCTTGCATCAAAAACCCCAAGGTGCTACAATAACGAAAAAAGTTTGTGAACAACATTGTGCGCAAGGAGTTGTCTATGGAAATTTTTCGTATCCAGAATAAGATTATAAGCTGGGAAAAAATTGACAAAACTCTAAAAAAGGCTTTGAGCATGAGAGCGCGGGGATTTTCCCAGCAGGAAACGGCTGACCGTCTGAATATAGACCGTACCTTCATTTCCCGCTTGGAAACCCTGGGCGAACTGCGTAAAGGTCAGTCCATAGCCTGTGTAGGCTTTCCTATTTTAAATAAGGATGAGATTCAGGAAATACTGGAAAATGAGGGCGTTGATTTTATCCTCTTAATGACTGAACAGGAGCGCCAGGATTTCATCCACCACCGCAGCGGTAAGGAACTGCTCAATGAAATAATGGACCTTACTGCTCGGGTACGATCCTATGAGGTAGTCATATGTATAGGCTCCGATGAACGCCTTAAGTTGATGGAAGGGGTACTGGATGGGCAGGTAATATCTATAGAAATAGGCACCTCTCCCATTACCGAGGATAAGTGGGTAGACCCGATAGAATTAAAAAAAATCTTGCGCTCAATCAAATCTGCCCGGTAGAAAATGAGGAGTGAGGAATAAGGAATGAGGAGTGGGGAGTCAGGTACAAAGTGCCCCTCACCCCTCACTCTAAACAAGGAATACTAAACAATTACCACATTAGAATCTAGAAAAAACCTAAATAACGAGGACCTGAACAAAGAGGGAGGTTAAATATTGAAGCGTGTTGTAAGTGTTAGCCTGGG
>CAZAZH010000281.1:0-1221 GCA_964489585.1 uncultured Syntrophomonas sp. | reverse complement strand
TTTATCCCCAGGTCACTAAGCCGGGCCCGGTTTACAACTATAGTAAAAAGCAGTACCAGCAATACGGTGACAATAAATTGAAAAACATATGCCACTGTAAAAAAGGCCAGGGTAGTATCACCTATCCCCGATGCCGCCAACCAGGATTTTACTTCCTCGCTGTACCAGGCAAAGAGCATTCCGGTCATCATAATTCCTATAAATACTGCAACTATCTCAAATAAGCCCCAACGCGGCTTTTCTACCTTTTCCATATATCGGCCTCCCTCACCCTTTCAATTATACACCGAAAGGCAAGATAGCACATAACTATGCAGGATAACCGATGTTATAAATTCTGCTAACAGGAAATACTAATAAAAGAGTGAGGCGTGAGGCGTGAGAGGTGGAGCGCTAAAAATGAGGGGTAATTCTCACCTCCTACTTCCCACTTCTCAATCGGGAGGTAAGATGCTATGTCACCATTGCTGTATATAATACTGCTTACTGCAGTCCTGTTGCTAATGCTTTACTGGGTGCTCTCTTCCCTCAGTCCCGGGCAGGAGGGGCGGGTTAGAGTACCTGATAGGGAATTTGCTTTTGAGTCGGCTCAGGAATTATTTAAATACCTGGAAGAAGGGGAATTTTACCTACCTGATGATAGTGTAAAATTAATGCCTGCGGAATCCGGTCATTTGCGAGCCTACTGGCATTTCAACCAGAGGAAATGGCAGGAAATATTGAAACAGGTGGATAATAAAACCGGTCAAAAACAACTGGTACTACGTTTACACCAGGGTGAAGATTCCTACCAGGAAGTGCCTGTTAATAAACCAGCGGGAAGTTATGACTGGGACGTACCGGGAGAATCCCCCTGCTACGTTAGCCTGGGTATTAAAAGCAAAGATAACTACACTCCTCTGTTAATCTCCAGCGAACTAAAGCAACTATAATGTACCCTTTCAGGTATACGACAATATGTAAAACCGGTTCCACTGACAACTATGCATTTGATTGCATAAATAGACGTGGAACTCGGCAATTTTTAATTCTTAATTTTAAATTCTCAATTCCTATCACCGGGATTCGCCAGTGTTCTTCAAATGCACCTTAACCTTTACCTGAATATTAGCGTCCTGAATAAATTCAGGCTTATCTATATCTTTCTCCAGGGCACGGCGGTTCTTGGCCAGGGCATATTTAGATATATCAATGCAATCAACTTTTATTTCTTCCTGCATC
>CAZAZH010000280.1:0-1225 GCA_964489585.1 uncultured Syntrophomonas sp. | reverse complement strand
CATAGCCCTATCGCTATTTATGAGTCCAGGTATGATTAGCGGCAGGATAAGAGGGTAGCAGTTTGAAGGAAGAAGATTTAATTAATATAGGGAAGATAGTGGGCACCTATGGTTATCAGGGTATGGTAAGGATCATGCCCCTGACTGATTTCCCGGAGCGCTTTAAAAAATTAAAAACGGTTATTCTATGGCAAAATGGTAAGGGCAGCAAGGCCGTGGTGGAGACTGCACGTTCCCATAAAGAGTCTTATCTGCTGAAATTGCAGGGGATTGATAGTTTGGAAACAGCAAAAGATTACCGCAATGCATTGCTGAAAATAGATGAGAGCCAGCTGTATCCGCTGCCTGCAGGTCATTACTATCATTTCCAACTGCAGGGTTTGTCCGTGTATGATGAAGAGAAGGGATTTCTAGGGGAACTTACCGAAGTGCTGGGGACCGGGGCCAATGATGTCTATGTAGTACAGTCGCCCGAGCATGGCGAGATTCTATTACCAGCCGTAAAAGACGTAATACGGGAAGTAAATTTGGAAGAGAAAATTATGCGGGTTAGGCTGCTGCCAGGATTGATTAATTCTACAGGTGGTTCACATGAAGATTGATATATTAAGCCTTTTTCCGGAGATGTTTGTTTCTCCATTTAATGAGAGTATCATTAAAAGGGCTCGGGAAAAGGGCTTACTGGAAATTAATTTAATAAATATCAGAGATTTTGCTCCGGGGAAGCACCAGCAGGCTGATGATTATCCCTTCGGCGGCGGTGCTGGTATGGTTATGAAGGCTGATGTGGTAGTTCCGGCCATTACCAGTTGCAAAAGCACAGATTCCTGGGTGGTGCATCTCTCTCCTCAAGGTAAGACCCTCAATCAAAAGCGGGTGGAAGAGCTGGGTCAAAAAAATCACCTGGTGTTACTCTGCGGTCATTATGAGGGTATCGATCATCGGGTCATGGAACTGGTGGATGAGGAGATATCTATCGGTGATTATATCTTAACCGGTGGTGAATTAGCAGCGATGGTAGTAGTAGATGCGGTATCACGTATGATTCCCGGGGTATTAGGGGCAGAAGAATCAGCTTCGGAAGAATCATTTTCCGGGGCGCTACTGGAATATCCTCATTATACTCGTCCCCGTACTTATCAGGGACGGGAGGTACCAGAGGTTTTACTATCCGGTCATCATGAAAACATCCGCCGCTGGCGTAAGCAGCAGAGCCTGTTAATGA
>CAZAZH010000279.1:0-1231 GCA_964489585.1 uncultured Syntrophomonas sp. | reverse complement strand
GATAACCTGCTGTTTTTAGCAGCTCTATCTCCATCTCCCCTACTGAGGTATAAACAGGAACATTAAGAATCCCTCCCATACTGGCGCGGACTGCTTTAGGGCTAAACGGATCGGTGCAGCCGTCACTTAGCAGTACCCCATCAATATCCAGGGCCCAGGCCGTCCTGATAATAGTACCTAAATTGCCGGGGTCGGCTATCTGATCCAGCATTATTAAACTGGCATTCTGTCCCATTAAGCGCGCAAAATCAGGAGTGGGGATAGAGGCTACGGCTATGATTCCCTGGGGAGTTTCAGTGTCAGCTATCGCTTTAAACAGCCGGGAATCAATCTCCAGCCACTCCAGCCAGCTATACTGTTTATACAGGTCCCGGTATTCTTCCTGATGGGCTTCATCTACCATCACCCGGATAAGCGGACACCTACTCTGCAAAGCCTCGCTTACCATAGTTTTTCCCTCCAGCAAAAACATCTGCTCTCGGATACGGTATTTCCTGTTTTTTAAACTTATGGCCTGCTTTATAAACTGATTGTCTTTAGAAGTAATCCTCTTCACTTCTATTCTCCCTGCTTTTTAGTTTTTGTAGGGGCAGACCCGTGGAAAACCACGGTAATAAAAAAGTATGGCCTTATAGCCATACTCTTTGTTTTTATTTACTTATTTACTAGCATGTTGCTTGGACAGCTCGGCCAGCTTGGTAAAACCGCCCGGGTCGCAAATAGCCAGCTCAGCCAGCATCTTGCGGTTAATATCTACCCCGGCTACCTTTAATCCATGTACCATACGGCTGTAAGTAGTTCCGTTATCACGGGCGGCAGCATTGATGCGGGCAATCCACAGCTTGCGAAAATCTCTTTTTTTCAGGCGCCGGTGAATATAAGCATAATTACCTGATTTCATAACCTGCTGGTTGGCTACCCGGTACAGTTTAGATTTGCTTCCGCGATATCCTTTGGCCGCCTTAAGAACCTTTTTATGTCTTTTATGGGCAGTTACGCCACCTTTTACTCTCGGCATATGTCAAAACCTCCTGTGTCTAATACGGAATTAATTTGGAAATTCTTTTAGTTTCTTGTTCACTGACCAAACCACTTTTACGCAGATTTCTTTTTCTTTTGGGGGATTTTCCTCCCAGCAGGTGGCTGGCATAAGCTTTTGACCTTTTTATCTTACCGCTACCGGTCTTTTTAAATCTCTTGGCTGCACCCCGATGGGTTTTGGTCTTGGGCA
>CAZAZH010000278.1:0-1231 GCA_964489585.1 uncultured Syntrophomonas sp. | reverse complement strand
CAGACTATTTTAATAATTTCTGTACGCGGTTATTAACTAAAAAGAAAGAGGGGATGACACTTGTTTAAAAAAACTATAGTAATTTTACTTACTATATTAATGATGTTGACTTTGGCATCCTGTGGTGTAAGAAAAAGCCTTGATGAAAAGATAGCGGAAAAGGTAACCGAAGGTGTTATAAATAAGGCTACCGGTGATGAAACAGCTAGTTCCAAAAAATCTGGGGGGCAATCCTCTTCCAGTATTAAAACCATTAGCGATTATTCTGCGGCCTGGAACGAGGTATACAATCAAAATGAAGCTGCTATTAACAAGTATGATGAGCCAATCATGGAATTGGTTAGTCCTGGTTTGGAATTTGTAAGCGGTGTGCAATATGACTTGCTGAATATGGAAAACAAGGACGGCCGTTTTGAAGGTGAGTTGATGATGGCTGGTTTTCCCGGAGTTTTAGAGAGAAAAGGTTCTAAAATGAGTTTTGGGTACGATTACATTAGAGATGAAGATGGTTTTGGTCCTACCATGAAGGTCGGTGATCGAATAGTAGAGGATGGCAATTGTGATTTAGATAAAGGAACTTATGTAACTGAAACTTTTACCGAACGTAACGGACAGAAAATTGAACGTAGCTACAGCGAGTTCAAACGGTTTAAAAATGGCGAGATGATATGCCTCAGAACCTACAGTTCCAGCTTGAACTTCAGCGGAGAAGCAGCTCTGTCCAATACTTGTACCTATATTAAAGCCGGCAAAGATAAATTTGATTTTGTCATCGGAAAAGCCAACCAGGGTCCCGCTTTTGAAAAGCTTACCTTTATTGATAAGGGTGACTTATCAAAAGCTGAAGCTCGTCAGATGATGGAAACCGCAGGATATAAAATTGAAAAAAGCGGCGGCATCGCAGGGGGAACACTTGTTGTTGACTAGTCTTTTGTCCAATTTTAAGGAGGGACATAAATAATATGACATACACGCTTTCCAGGGCTAAACAGCTATCAGTGCGTTTACTAGTACTTATTGCTACTATGGTTTTAATTTTATCAGTAGGGTTGTTAAGTCCTATGTTGGCTAGAGCAGAGGGAGCTATTGTTAACTGGACGGGAAATGCGGGAGATGGCTTATGGCATACCGCCGGTAATTGGGATACAGGACAGATTCCGTCTACCGGCGATACGGTAATAATCCCAGCAGCATCTGTGGTGAAAATCGCCTCTGGTACTACAAGTGTAAT
>CAZAZH010000277.1:0-1257 GCA_964489585.1 uncultured Syntrophomonas sp. | reverse complement strand
TGGTACTTACCAAGTTGGACGGTGATACCCGCGGCGGTGCTGCCCTTTCAGTTAAAGCGGTGACCGGTTGTCCTATTAAACTGGTGGGCGTAGGTGAAAAACTGGATGCCCTGGATGTGTTTTATCCTGATCGTATGGCATCACGCATACTAGGTATGGGAGATGTTCTCAGCCTGGTAGAAAAAGCCCAGGAAACCTTTGACGCCAAGAAGGCCAAGGAGATGGAACGCAAAATCCGGCAGCAGGAATTCACCCTGGAAGATTTCCTGGAGCAGATGCAACAGGTCAGGTCCATGGGTCCGCTAGAAGATTTACTAGGTATGATTCCTGGCCTGGGCAAACAACTTAAAGGCGTAAAACCCGATTTTGATGAAAAAGAAATAGTTCATGTAGAAGCAATTATAAAGTCTATGACCCCGGAGGAACGGCGTAATCCAACTATGATAAATGGTAGTCGCAAGAAACGTATTGCCCGGGGCAGCGGCACCAAGGTTCAGGAAGTAAACCGTTTACTAAAACAATTCGAAGAATCACGGAAGTTAATGAAACAGTTTGCTGACATGGGTAACCGCAAGGGTAAAAAAGGTGGCATGCCACCTATGAATTTCCCTTTTAAATAAGGTTAATAGTTTTATTCCATTATCTTAATTTATATAAAGGAGGTGAATAGATGGCAACGAGAATAAGACTGAAAAGAATGGGAGCCAAGAAGAACCCTTTCTATAGAGTTGTTGTGGCTGATGCCAGGTCCCCCAGAGATGGCAGATTTATTGAGGAAATTGGTTTTTATGATCCCTCGACTGATCCGGCAACTATTAAGATTGATGAAGAAAAGGCTTTAAAATGGCTGGCCAATGGGGCGAAACCATCTGACACGGCCAAATCCCTTTTTCAGAAACAGGGCATTATGGCCAAATTTGCAGCTAACCGCAAGTAGTACTCCAAACAGGGAGGGAACATGAGATGAAGGATTTAGTCGAATTCATTGCCAGGTCTTTAGTTGATAACCCGGATGCGGTTGATGTAACAGAAATCGAAGGAGAAAGGTCTATCATTCTGGAGCTTCGGGTTGCACCCGATGATATGGGTAAAGTAATAGGTAAGCAGGGTAAAATCGCCAAAGCTATTCGTACCATTACCAAAGCAACCGCAGCTAAAGAAGGTAAAAGGGTTGTTATAGAGATACTAAGATAGGGCTAGAGCATAGCCCTATCGCTATTTATGAGTCCAGGTATGATTAGCGGCAGGATAAGAGGG
>CAZAZH010000276.1:0-1288 GCA_964489585.1 uncultured Syntrophomonas sp. | reverse complement strand
AACCCGGCGCGGATAAGGCAACTGGTTGGTTATATGCCTGATTTCTTCGGAGTTTATGATGATCTCAAGGTGGACGAATATCTTGATTTCTATGCTGCCAGCTACGGTATTTCGGTTCGAGAACGGCGAATGATTATCGGGGATTTACTGGAACTGGTAGATTTGAGCCATAAACGTCAGGCTTATGTGGATTCTCTGTCCCGGGGTATGAAACAGCGCCTTTGCCTGGCCCGCAGCCTGGTTCATGACCCCGCTCTACTGATTTTAGATGAACCTGCTTCCGGACTTGATCCCCGGGCGCGGGTAGAAATGCGTGAACTTCTAAAAGAATTAAAATCCATGGGTAAGACCATTATTATTAGTTCTCATATATTACCGGAACTGGCTGAGCTATGTACTCATATTGCTATCATGGAGGCAGGCCGATTGGTGGTAAGTGGTACCAACCAGGAGATAGTAGAACATACCCAAACCGGAAGAACCTTGCAAATAAGAGTTATAGACCAGGCCGATGCGGCCGCACTTATACTGCAGGAGGAGTTGGAACTTACGGAGATATCCTTTATAAACAATAGCCTGGAACTTCCCTTCAGCGGCAGTGATGAGGATCTTAACCGCATCTTAAACCGCATGGTTGAGGGCGGTATCCCGGTAGTATCTTTTAGTGAAGGCAAAAATAACCTGGAGGATATTTTCATGCAGGTTACGAAGGGAGTGGTTCAGTAATGAAAAGGCTAGTTCTAAACCCGGTGCTGGACAAGGAGTTTCGTTCCCGGATGCGTACCTGGAAGTCCCCCCTGCTAATAAGTTTGTACCTGGGAACTCTGGCTCTTATTACCCTGGGTTATTACTGGACCCAACAGCAAAGAGTTTTCTATTCCGGTTTTGGACCTGATGTAGGACCCCAGATATATGTTACCCTAACCATATTTCAGCTGATGCTAGTTTCGTTCGTTACCCCGGCTTTTACCGCTGGAGTAATAAGCGGAGAGCGGGAGAAACAGACTCTGGATCTCCTGATTTGTACCTCGCTTTCGGCAACTTCAATAATTTTAAATAAACTATTGGCCTCGATAGCTTATATACTACTATTGATAATATCTTCATTGCCCTTTTTTGGAGTAGTATATTTCTTTGGGGGCGTATTACTAAGTGAAATAGCGCAGGTGTTTCTGGTTTATTTAATGACAGCTCTTACTTTTGGCGCAGTAGGGGTTTTTTGCTCGACAATTTTTCGTAAAACTCAGGTGTCGGTAGTGGTAACTTATGTTATCGTCTTTTTCTTTCT
>CAZAZH010000275.1:0-1288 GCA_964489585.1 uncultured Syntrophomonas sp. | reverse complement strand
ATTAACCCCTTGCCATGAGATTCTCCGGAAGTAGTAAACTTCAGCATCAGCAACCACCTTATTTCTTTTTAATATATCCTCCCTGGAAAAACTTGGGTTCCATTAAAACAATAAAGGCACCTTAACCCTTATTCTTGAATCCTAATCCTTCCTGCCGAAGGATTTACAACTACCGAAATTCTCTTGCCATATTTATTTTTCAAGGTTATTTTGCCTGCCTTCGGCGTAACTGCGCCTGTGGGTTTAAAGCCACACACCGCATAACCGCTGTATTTTTCAAAAGTGTACTCCATAGGTGGAAATACTATGTCGGGTCTTAACTTATAGGTAGTGGAAGTCGTACCGTCTTTTACGTAGCAATTTAAATTCGGTTTAAAAGTTACCATCTGGGTAATTCCACTGGTAATAGCCTCCTGGCGAGCGGACCGTAAAACCCAGGCCACCTGGCGGGCATCAGTTTTCAGCTTATAAGTTTCCAAAACCCGGTCGAAGCGGGGCAGGCTTATGGTTCCTATTATTGCAATGATAGCCAGAACCATCATTATTTCAATCAGGGTAACGCCAGACCTACTCCATTTCACGCAGCAGCACCTCTTTCATCAGCTGCAGTGGCGGTTTTATTCCCAGCCATATCTCCAGGCTTAAAGCGGCCTGGTGCACAAACATGGATAAGCCATTTATAGTCTTTAACCCCCGGACCTGTCCCATGGCCAGGAAGGCAGTGTTTAAAGGGTTATAAATAATATCGCAGACTACGGTCCCGGGCTGCAGCATGTCCAGGGTAGGCACCGGGGATTTATTAATATCAGGATACATTCCTACCGGGGTGCAGTTGATAATAATATTGCTGGGACAGGCCAGTTGCGTAAATTTCTCTTCACTCATCGGGTACGCCCCTGCAGCTACGTTTGGAGGCAGGGAACTTACCAGGTCCTGGGCTCGTTGCAGGTCAATGTCAACAAAGTCCAAGCGCGAAATCCCTTGTGCAGCCAGAGAAACGGCCAATGAACGGGCTGCTCCTCCGGCACCAATAAATAATGCTTTTCCCTGCAGGAAAACTTCTGCTTCCCGCAGCGAAGCAACGAAACCGGCACCATCGGTGTTATAACCACGCAGGCGGCCGTTTTCGTTGCTGATAACATTAACTGCCCCGCAAGCGGCAGCCTCAGGGGAAACATCGTCCAGGTAGGGAATTACAGCTTCCTTGTGCGGTATGGTTACATTAACTCCTCTAAAATTTAAGCTGCGAATAGCATTTACCGCATCCTTTAACTGTTCTCCTGGAACG
>CAZAZH010000274.1:0-1298 GCA_964489585.1 uncultured Syntrophomonas sp. | reverse complement strand
CCCAGGCTAACACTTACAACACGCTTCAATATTTAACCTCCCTCTTTGTTCAGGTACTCGTTATTTATGTTTTTTCTAGAATTCTAATGTGGTAACTGTTTTATATTATTTGTATAGAGTAAGGAGTTAAGGGTTAGGGGTGATGATTGTAGGGGCAGACACATGGGTCTGCCCGACCGAGTTATATACCCTGGGCGAATACACGGGGTCCATCTACAATACTTACAACCGATGTCCGTCCCTCTGATGTCTAACTCCCGATAACTGTTTCCCCCTTCAATACTCACTGCTTACTCCTACACCTGACTTCTCACCATATTCACCGGGCGGATTTAATGGAGCGCAGGATTTTTTTTAGTTTTTCAGGGTCTACCCACTTATCCTCGGTAATAGGAGAGGTACCTATTTCTATAGATATTACCTGCCCATTTAATACCCCTTCTATCAATTTCAGACGTTCGTCAGAACCTATACAGATTACTACCTCATAGGATCGTACCTGAGCCGTAAGGTCCATTATTTCATTAAGCAGTTCCTTACCGCTGCGGTGGTGGATAAAATCTTGGCGCTCCTGCTCGGTCATTAAGAGGATGAAATCAACGCCCTCATTTTCCAGTATTTCCTGAATCTCATCCTTATTTAAAATAGGAAAGCCTACACAGGCTATGGACTGACCTTTACGCAGTTCGCCCAGGGTTTCCAAGCGGGAAATGAAGGTACGGTCTATATTCAGACGGTCAGCCGTTTCCTGCTGGGAAAATCCCCGCGCTCTCATGCTCAAAGCCTTTTTTAGAGTTTTGTCAATTTTTTCCCAGCTTATAATCTTATTCTGCACACGAAAAAATTCCATGGCAACTCCTTTTTGCACAATATTGTTCACAAACTTTTTTCGTTATTGTAGCACCTTGGGATTTTTGATGCAAGGGAGTTAAACTCGAAAATAGGCGCTGGACCCTAGTTATCTTATAAAAATTGCGAATTGAGGCCTTGTTATTTGTTTATAGTGAAGAGTACGGTGTAAGAAATGAGGATTGTAGGGGCAAATCCCCCGGCACTTAGCGGCTATAAATAAGCGATGCTTTCAAATCGGGCTTACTGCCAGGCTGCCCGGCCGAAAAATAAACCCTGGGGCTGATTCCCACCCGCGTTACAAAACTACCTATCCTGGGCGAACACACGAGTTCGCCCCTACACCTGGCCAGCAGTGACAGGGGAGGTGACACAGGAACCGTCCCCTGTCACCCGCCTCACCCACGATCAGGCGGTCGAAGATGGAGTTGATTTGTTGGCGGGTGGTA
>CAZAZH010000273.1:0-1298 GCA_964489585.1 uncultured Syntrophomonas sp. | reverse complement strand
TTCACCATATCCTTGAACCTGCCTGCTGCCCGGGCTATATTAGGGCCAATTCCGGGAATCCGATTAAGAGCAGTCTCAATCTCTTCCTTTTTACGAGAATAGGAAGGATCGGTACGTAATCGATTGAGATAAGCCGACATAGCTCCAACATTGCGGGATATCGACATTTCATTATCATTTAATACTACAACCAGGTCGCGGCCTTCCTGCCCGGCATGGTTTAAGGCCTCAAAGGCCATCCCCCCGGTTAAGGCACCATCACCGATAACAGCTACCACCGAGTGTTGTTCTTTTCTGATATCGCGGGCCAGCACTAACCCTAGAGCGGCCGAAATAGAGGTGCTGCTATGACCGGTATTAAAAGCGTCATGGGGAGACTCTTCACTTTTTGGAAATCCGCTTAAACCCCCAAATTGCCGCAGCGACTCCATCTGCTGCCAGCGCCCGGTTAATATCTTGTGGACATAACTCTGGTGGCCTACATCCCAAATAATACGGTCTTCAGGGGTGTTAAAGACATAATGCAGAGCTATGGTCAACTCCACTACTCCCAGATTTGCCGCCAGGTGACCACCGCAGCGGGAGACGCTGTTAATCAGCAATTCTCTTATATCATCGGCCAGTTCATTCATTTTAACTGTATCCAGTGTTTTTATATCCTGAGGTGAGCTTATGGATTCCAGTATTTTATACATTAATAAATCACCTTCTATTTTTAAACACTTCTATCCCGGTTACACTTTCCCACCAGGCCATAAAAACCGCCACCCGGAAAATAATAGTATTGGCGTTGTTAACTGCAACACCCTTGCCTACGGCTTTTCCCCCTACGGTAAGAGCTGCAATCAAGCTGGTCATTACTGCCCCACCCAGAATTAAATCTACAAAGGCCAGGCGGGTGCTAAGACTTACTATAATACCTGCCCCTATAGCTCCACTTAAAGTGCCGGCTATATCTCCTATTACGTCATTACAGAAATTTGCCATCAAATCGTTATTACGGATTATTTTTACCGCCTGTTTGGCTCCAAATACTTTTTTTGCCGCCCTGGCATTAAAAGGCGGCAAATCTGCGGCAGTTGCAGCGGTTCCAATTATATCAAAGAATATTCCCAACAAAATAATTATTAACAATAGAACAATAGCCACGATTACACTGTTTACCACCCTTACCAGGGCTTCGGACCCCAGGCTGACCAGCAGGGCGATAAAAAAAGTAAAAAAGGCTACTATTAATCCCGCTATTAAATTTTCTTTTTTAATATAGCCTGTCAATTACGCTATAACTCCTGTATACC
>CAZAZH010000272.1:0-1300 GCA_964489585.1 uncultured Syntrophomonas sp. | reverse complement strand
CTATTTTCTTCTTGCCTTGCCCTTTATTATGATTACCTACCATTTTATTTTAAGCAATAATATTCGGGTAACAAATAAATAATCCGCTGGTTCTTTCTCAATCATCGAAAATCGGATCACCCGACAACAATGTGAGAAATACTAACCAGCGGATTTTAAATGAGCCAGCGATATCTTCCGTGATGGAAGGTTTTGTTAGAGAAGAGCTAAGATTTATCCTCGGATGAGGGACTTAGTTCTTTTAACAAAATCGTTATCGCTGACTCTAAGCATATTATGTACAGTTTAACCAGAGCTATACTGGAAAATTAATGTAATGATTTAATGAAAACCCTTTTTCAAATCTTACTGGCGAATGCATGCTTAAAAGAGGGCATCTTAATTCTAAATCGGTAACTATAAAAATATAAATTAACCATCCACGGCTGCAACACATTCAACCACCAACGAAAATAACAGATAAGGTTTAGTTAATATGAAAGGCAGGGGAAGGGTAAGGGGAAGGGACGTAGAATAATGAGGAGCACTTACTTAACTGCCTCACTCCTTACGCCTCACTCAAATTAAGATGTACAGGATGAGAGGAGAGTACCTGGTGAAGTCCGGTAAAATAGGCATTTTCCCTAAAATAATATTATTGCTCCTGCTGCTTCCCCTGGCTATACCGGTTTTAATACCGGAGATAGGAATGGCTTATAGTGGCGTTACTTATCAACTGATTGAAAAAGAAAAAATCGTAGCTCTTACTTATGATGATGGACCTCATCCTATTTACACACCGCAGATTCTTGATATCCTGGATCAGTACCAGGCTAAAGCCACCTTTTTTATGATTGGCAGCCGAATGGAACAATATCCGGATATTGTTAGAGAGGTATCAGCGCGAGGACACTTAATTGCCAACCATACTTATACCCATCCTTATAACCTGAGAACATTATCCCCGGAAAAACTAAAATGGGAAATAGACCAATGTCAGCAAAATATGCAAACTATCGCCGGTCAAAACACTTACCTATTCCGTCCTCCCCGTGGTATTCTGAATCAGGAAATAATTAAAATTGTACAAGATAAAGGTTACACTATTGTACTGTGGGGCATTTGTACATTCAATCGTAAAACCCCAACTCCAGATATGATGGCAACTCGGGTAATCAAGCAAGCTCATCCGGGTCAAATAGTGTTATTACATGATGGCAGAACTGATTTTCGTTGGAAAGATGTAGTGGCTACCCGTTTAATCGTTGCCAGCCTTTCCCGGCAGGGCTATCGCTTTGTTACCCTGGAAGAACTTAAACCT
>CAZAZH010000271.1:0-1305 GCA_964489585.1 uncultured Syntrophomonas sp. | reverse complement strand
TTTTTAACCAATGCCGGTGGCTTAAGTACATTTATTAGTGTTATGGGCCTGGTTAAGACCCAATCCCTTTATGATATTGATAATTCCAGAGTGTTTGAAGGTGCGGCTTCGGGTGTAGTATCATCTCTTAATGATCCCTATTCCGAATACTTGGACAAAAATACCTGGCAGGATCTAAAAATTAGGCTGGATGCCAAGTTTGGTGGTATTGGAGTCTATATCCTGCAGGATGACCAGGGTAAACTTAAAATATTGTCGCCAATTAAAGGTACCCCTGCACATAAAGCGGGAATTAAGCATGGGGATATTATTACTAAGATAAACGATGAAAGTACGGTAGGTATGAATCAGGATGAAGCCGTACATCTAATGCGAGGGGACCCGGGGACCCAGTTGTTGCTCAGTGTTTATCGGAGTTCCGATGGCAAGGAACATGATTTCCGGATTATTCGGGAGATAATCAATGTGCCTTCAGTAGAGGCCAGGGTTATTGATAGCGCCAATCAAATAGGCTATATTAACCTGAATCAATTTGGGTCTCGTTCAGATGAGGAAATGAAAGAGACTATTAGCGACCTGCTGGACAATAAGAAAGTCAGAGGCCTTATCCTGGACTTGCGTAATAACGGCGGGGGTGATTTCGATGTTTCTATCGCGATAGCAGGTATATTCCTGGATGGGGACAAGGTAGTCAGTGCTGTCGATGCCCAGGGTAATGAGAAGGTTTATCAGGCCAGTAAGGGTAAAGTGGATATTCCCCTGGTGGTACTGGTAAATGAAGATAGTGCCAGCGCTTCGGAAATTTTGGCAGCAGCTTTGCGGGATAATCAGCGGGCAGTCCTGGTGGGTAAAAAAACATTTGGTAAGGGATTGGTACAGACTGTATTTCCACTACGTAATGGCGGTGCCCTAAAGCTTACTACGCAGAAATACTATACTCCTGGCGGGATAGACATAAATGAAGTCGGTATAACCCCGGACTACGTAGTAGAGAATAATGCTGATGATGATAACGACCTGCAGCTAGATAAAGCTATATCAGTTTTAAAGAAACAAATATATTAAGGTTGCCCGGAGGAAATAACTACCGATAAAAATAGCTGGTACCTTTTTTCCGGGGTGTACGTAACCTGCAGGGGAGAACCCTGGCACTCAGCGCCCATAACCTTCATCCCCACCCTTACCCCTCACTCCTCACTTTTCTATTAACATTCCGTACCCTAAATGAATACTTTATAACAAAGTACTACGGAGGGGTTAAGAATGAACAAATCGGGTGAAATTCGCTATGTATTAACCAGCAGC
>CAZAZH010000270.1:0-1342 GCA_964489585.1 uncultured Syntrophomonas sp. | reverse complement strand
TTCCCATACTGGAACCCCTTTTTTCCTCACTGGTGGAATCACCAACATAGGCCATAGCGGTGGGGATGGTAGCACAGGAAAAGATACCTCCGGCAATACGGGCCACAAATAGCATCCACAAGCTGTTAGCCAGGGCAAAAAGAAAAAAGGTCAGGGCAAACCCTATCATGCCCATCAGTAAAACTGGTTTTCTGCCTACTTTATCGGAATAAGCACCCCAGACCGGCGCAAATATAAACTGGCAGAGAGCATATACGGTCATTAAAAGTCCCAGCTGAAAAGCGCTGGCACCCATAGATTCCGCGTAATAAGGCAAAATGGGCATAATAATGGAAAATCCTATTCCTACCAGAAAAATGGATGCATACAAAATCATCATGCTTTTACGACTAATTTGATTTTCCGTTGCTAAAACCTCCAAACTGTTTTTTCCCTAGTTGGGCCAGGTCTTCAAGTTCCTTTATCATTTTGCAGAAATTTTCCGGGGTAAGTGATTGTTTACCATCGGACAGTGCTTTATCCGGATCCTGGTGAACTTCAACCATAATTCCATCGGCACCTGCGGCTATCGCCGCCCGGGCAACTGGTGCTACCATATACCATTTACCAGTTGCATGACTGGGGTCAACAATAATGGGCAGATGAGACAGGTGCTTTATCAGGGGAACTGCCCCAATGTCAACAGTATTGCGGGTATAGGGCTCAAAAGTTCTAATACCTCTCTCACATAAGATAACCTTCTCATTCCCCTCATTTAATATATATTCAGCTGCCAGCAGCCATTCCTCAATAGTAGCGGAAAGGCCGCGTTTAAGTAGTACCGGTTTATCCAGTTTACCCATTTCCTGCAGCAGGGAGAAATTCTGCATGTTCCTGCTGCCCACCTGCAGTATGTCAGTAATATCATATAATATATCCAAATCACGGACATCCATAATCTCAGTCGCTACCGGTAATCCCGTAACCCGGCGGGCTTCCTCTATAATATCGATACCAGGACCGCCCAGACCTTTAAAGGAATAAGGTGAAGTGCGTGGTTTAAACAGCCCTCCCCTTAATATATGAGCACCTGCCTCTTGCAGTAGTTTAGCCATCTCAATATAAGATTCCCGGCATTCAACGGCACAAGGTCCGGCAATAATAGTACAATAGCCTTCTCCGATGATTACTGGCCTGGCCGCAGTCCTAATTTCTATAACGGTATCGCTCTCCCGGTACTCACGGGAAGCCATCTTAAACGGTTTCATTAAATGTCCTCCAGATAGTCAAGTGCCATGCCTGATTAGTAGTTTGTTTTAGTATAACATGAGTCCTTTAAACATTTTATGATATATTATCGGTA
>CAZAZH010000269.1:0-1354 GCA_964489585.1 uncultured Syntrophomonas sp. | reverse complement strand
GTAGGTAAGATTGCCAATCAGTTAAAAGAAAAATTGGAGGACATGATTAGCAGCCGCACCGAGGAAATAAAGGGTGAGGAACTGGGGCTGCGACTGGCTCGAGAAAGTATAGATATCAGCCTGCCCGGGTTACCCCTGCAGCACGGGGGTAAACATCCGCTGACTTTGATAAATGAAGAGATACGAGAGATATTTTTAAGCATGGGTTTTTCCGTGGCTGAAGGCCCGGAGATTGAATCTGATTATTATAATTTCGAAGCCTTGAATATCCCCCGGGATCATCCCGCTCGGGAAATGCAGGATTCTTTTTATATAAGTGAGGATATATTACTGCGTACCCACACCTCTCCGGTTCAGGTACGTACCATGGAGAAACTGGCCCCGCAACTGCCGGTTAAAATAATTGTCCCCGGTCGAGTCTATCGCCGCGATGATGATGCTACTCATTCCCCTATGTTTAATCAGGTGGAAGGACTGGTAATTGATAAAAGGATAACCTTTGGTCATCTGAAAGGAACCTTAATGCATTTTGCTCACAAAATATTTGGTGAAGATGTTAAGGTGCGCTATCGCCCCAGTTTCTTCCCTTTTACCGAACCGAGTGCAGAAATGGATATTTCCTGTGTAAACTGCAAAGGCTCCGGTTGCCGGGTATGTTCCCATACCGGTTGGCTGGAGATTCTGGGAGCAGGAATGGTTGACCCACGGGTGCTGCAGTTTGGAGGCTATGATGGCGAACAAGTTACCGGCTTTGCCTTCGGCATGGGGGTGGAGAGAATAGCCATGCTAAAATACGGCATTAATGACCTGCGCCTGTTTTTTGATAATGATAAGCGCTTTTTGCGGCAGTTTTAGGGGGTGTAACGATGGGTGTATCAATAAATTGGTTAAAGCAATATGTGGATTTCGATTGGAAGGCAGAAGAACTGGCTCACCGGCTTACCATGGCTGGTATCGCTATTGAAGGGGTAGAGCGGGTAGACGATGATTTTATCCTGGATTTAGATTTGACTCCCAACCGGGGTGATTGCCTGGGCATGATTAATCTGGCCCGGGAGGTAGCGGCACTGACTGGTTCCAGTATCCGGTTGCCGGAGATTGTTATTAAAGAAAGTCAGGAAAACATAAACCAGTATATCAAGGTGGGGATAGATGCTCCTGACCTGTGTCAGCGTTATGCTGCTCGCCTAGTTAAGAATGTGGAAATAAAAGAATCACCCGCATGGCTGCAAAAAGCCCTGATTCATTCCGGCATAAGGCCTATTAACAATGTGGTTGATATAACCAACTATGTAATGCTGGAATGCAACCAGCCCCTGCATGCCTTTGACTATAACCTGCTGGGGAACACCAT
>CAZAZH010000268.1:0-1424 GCA_964489585.1 uncultured Syntrophomonas sp. | reverse complement strand
ATAACCGGTCTTCTACTTCTTCCAGTTGCTGCGGTTCAAAATCCAGGCCTTGCCGAAACGCATCCAACCTCTGCACCATGTCCTGCAGACTGTAATAGATTTCCTCCAATTCCCGGCTTAACCTGGCATAGAATTCTTCCGACTTCAAGTTATTAACTATATCCAATGAGCCGGCAATTAAATCATGAGCATTGCGTCCAGATTCACCGCTATAAAGCAACTTTTGTACCAGGTTGGCGCCTTCCAGCAGACTAACCGCATTCTTAATCCGGGTCTTAAGCAGGTTAAGTTCTTCTTCTTCCCCTTCTTGCAAACCGGCAGTTTCTATCTCATTTATCTGAAAAGCGAGAAATTCCATCCGTTGCAACCTGTCCTTATGATTATGCTCAATTTTCCTTAGCTCCTCTTGCCGCTCCTTTAGCTGGTCATATATCTTTTCTACTTCCAACAACAACTCCGCAGACCCTTCCGCAAAACTGTCCAGATAACCAAGATATTTATCAGGTTTTAAAATACTGAGATGTTCATGCTGCAGGTGCATATCCAATAGCAGGGTAGCCAGTTCTTTCAAGACTGTGGCAGTAACATTGCGACCGTTAATGCGAGCCGAGCTTCTACCGCTGGGACTAATCTCCCGGCTAACGATGAGCTTGTCCTCACCTTCCTCCAACAAACCGTTATCTATAAGAAAGAGCAGGCCTTCACTACCCGGGGGTAAAAGAAAAACCGCTTCAGCAATTGCTTTGCGGCTAGTATCTCTAATCCAATCATTTCGCACTCGTTCACCCATGATTAAGCCCAGGGCATCAATAATTATCGATTTGCCGGCCCCAGTTTCACCGCTTAACACATTCAAACCGTCACTGAATTCTATGCGCAGTTCATCAATAAGCACGAAATTACTTATGTATATTTCCTGTAACATACCTACCCCCCCTGAACAATCTATGAATTAACCAATTCCTCGAAATCCTTGACAATACCTTTCACCGCATTTAACGGTTTTACTACTATAAATATAGTATCATCTCCGGCAACGGTCCCCAGGATGTTTTCCAGTTCAGCCGTATCTATGAGCGAGGCTATCGACTGGGCTGCGCCGGGAAGAGTTTTAATAACTACTATATTCTCACTGTAATCAATGGAAATGACCGAGTCTTTGAAAAGCCTTCGCATACGCTCGTGGGAATTCAGAATGGGGCTATTATCCGGCAGGGCATAGTAGTAACCCTGGTTATCAGGAATTTTAATAAGCTGCAGTTCCTTAATATCCCGGGATACTGTAGCCTGGGTTACATCATAACCACTATCTTTTAAAATTTGGCAGAGTTCTTCCTGAGTGGAAATACGCTGGTTCGATATAATATCCATAATAGCAAACTTGCGCCGGATTTTCATAACTGACCTCCGTTAGGGAAGCAAAG
>CAZAZH010000267.1:0-1424 GCA_964489585.1 uncultured Syntrophomonas sp. | reverse complement strand
ATAATGGATAATACTCTGTATGACTTGCACCACGTAATTGATGGTTCCTGTGAAATAGAGCTGGTTTATCCCAACAGTGAGGCCGGAATGAGAATATACCGGCGGACCGTAGCTTTCCTGCTTATTAAAGCTTGCCGGGACCTTTATCCGGACAAAACCTTGATCATTAAACATTCCCTTTCTAACGGATTATATTGTGAGTTTTTAAACTGGCAGCCATCTGCAGAGGATATAGAGAAACTGCAAAAGCAGATACAGGAAATGATTGCCCGTAACCTGCCCATAAATAAAATGACTGTGCCGAAAGAAGAAGCCAGAAATATATTTGCCCGGCAGGGTCAGATGGATAAGGTTAAGTTATTGGAATTCCGGGATAAAAACCATGTCCATATTTATGAATTGGATGGGTTCTACGAATATTTCTATGGCTATATGATGCCCTATACAGGGCTAATCAACTGTTTTCGCCTGTTAAATTATCCCCCTGGACTTATATTACAGACCCCGGAAAAAGAAAACCCCGGCCATATTGAAGAGTACCGGGAACAGCCGAAACTGGCTCAGATATATCAGGAAGCCAAACAATGGGCCGAAATGCTGGATACTCCCCATGTGGCTGCCTTAAACGACATAATTACTCATGGTGGTGCCGGTGATCTTATTTGGGTAAATGAGGCCCTGCACGAGAAGAAGATTGCCTATATTGCCGACCGTATATGTTGCGACCCCAAAATAAGGCTGGTTCTCATATCCGGTCCTTCGTCATCAGGAAAGACTACCTTTGCCCAGCGTTTACTTATCCAGTTGCGGGTAAATGGGCGCAGGCCGGTTATGATTTCCCTGGACGATTATTTTGTTGACCGGGATTTAACCCCCCGCGACGAAAATGGCGATTTCGATTTTGAGGCCCTGGAAGCCCTTAAACTGGACTTGTTTAATGACCACCTGACTCGCCTGATTAAGGGTGAAGAAGTGGAAACGCCTATTTACAGTTTTACCGATGGTTGCTGTGCAGCTAAAGGCCGGATGACCAGGGTACCACCGGGCGAACCTATTATCATTGAAGGTATACACGGGCTCAATGAACACCTGACCTGGAGAATTCCCCGGGAACAGAAATTTAAAATATATATCAGTGCGCTTACTCAGCTTAATATAGATTATACCAACCGCATTCCCACCACCGACAGTCGACTTCTGCGCAGAATCTTAAGGGATAGTCGCACTCGGGGCTACAGTGCTCGGCAAACCCTGGAGCGCTGGCCTTCGGTGAGAAGAGGGGAAGAAAGAAACATTTTCCCCTTTCAGGAGAATGCCGACGTCATGTTTAATTCTTCTTTAGTCTATGAACTTTCGGTCTTACGCCCCTATGTGGAGCCATTGCTGTTAGAAATCAGCCCAGAATATCCCCAAAATGTAGAGGC
>CAZAZH010000266.1:0-1428 GCA_964489585.1 uncultured Syntrophomonas sp. | reverse complement strand
CTTTTGATATGGCAGTAGACAGCGTCAGACCAGGCGGCACTATTTCCCTGATTGGAGTTTTCGAAAAACCTCAGGAACTGGCTATGAATACCTTGTGGATTAAGAATATCAGGATCAGCATGGGGTTGGTAAACGCCAACCGGATTCCAGAATTAATCAAGTTGATTCAAACCGGGAAGATTAATACCAATTACTTAATTACCCATCGTGCCCCCTTAAATGACATCCTTAAAGGATATGATGTTTTTGGTGGCAAGAAAGATGGTTGCCTGAAGTGGGTAGTTACTCCTTATCAAAAATAGATTAAATAAATATTTACTGGGTAAATAAATGTTTATTATAGGCCACAGCACTCCAACCGTAATTAGGTGGAGTTAAGGTAATTCATATATCGTTCACAGGATTCGTGTTCAAAGGTCGGAAGCCTCCCGTAACCGGGGGGCTTCCGGCCTTTTACAAGGAATTTCTCCAGGGAAGGATAAATTTATAGAAATGAAACCCTACCTGTGGTCAGACTGGGGTGAACCTGATTATCAGCAGCGTCTCAAAGCAAGCTACTTCATAATAAAGGAGGCATTTACGTTAACCCATTAGCCGGTAGCTATTCCTGGCACTTATAATAATACCTAACTACGCTTATACCTAATTTAGGGATAGGGTTTTTGCTCTATTTCTATGTTACCATTACCTAAATAGCTGGCGTATTTTGCTGGCAGTAAAGGAGGTAGGTATGATGTTAGTTACCAGACAGGCTCCAGATTTTACTACCGAAGCATTTCACCAGGGAAAAATTAAGAAAGTTAGCTTATCCGATTACAAAGGTAAATGGGTAGTACTTTGTTTTTACCCGGGGGATTTCACCTTTGTATGACCGACCGAACTTTCACACATAGCAGTTGGCTATGATGAACTTCAGCAATTAGGGGTTGAGGTACTGGCAATGAGCGTTGACAGTCCTTTTTCCCATAAAGTATGGAATGAAACCGAACTAAGCAAGATGGTGGAAGGCGGTATTCCTTTCCCCATGCTCAGTGACCGGGGCGGTAAGATTGGAACTTTATATGATGTATATGACGAGAAGGCCGGAGTAGATATTCGTGGTCGTTTCCTGATTGACCCCGACGGCATAATTCAGGCCGCCGAAATCCTGGCTCCTCCGGTAGGAAGAAATCCCGCAGAGCTTAAGCGGCAGATTAAGGCTTTCCAGCATAACCGGGAAACGGGCGAAGTGATACCATCCGGATGGCAACCGGGAGGCCCAACCCTGAAACCTTCCACTAACCTGGCTGGCAGGGTATGGGAAGTCTGGCAACCACCCAAATAAGTAATACAAAAAAGTAAAAGGGCTCTTTTTAGGGCCCTTTATTTTTGTGATAATCTAAACCAGAGGAAAGGAAAAATTTTCTTTATGATTTATTTTAAAAGCAA
>CAZAZH010000265.1:0-1435 GCA_964489585.1 uncultured Syntrophomonas sp. | reverse complement strand
CAAAATGGAGATTGATTGGCGACAGTGCCGGGCTGATATGGGTTCACAGGTACCAATTGATTTTTGTAATACCTATGCCCACCTGGGCATTTCACAAGGCCTGGAGGCTATTAGTAATATAGCTGCTGAAGGAGACAATCTGGGCCGGATAGAAGCCCCAACTACTATGGGACAATTAGTTGCATCGCGCTTACAGGCTGAATCTGAGGTAGACTACAATGTCGCCTTAATGCCCGAGCACCCGCCTGAGGTAAATGTAGAAACTAATGGAGTTGAGGTTACACTGAAACCCCGGGAGATTAACTATAATTTGCAGTTGGGAATACTAGAAAACAACACCGAATGGGCCAAAGTAGACATGTACCTTCTACAAAAACCCTCCATCAACGTAGAATGGATAGGAAGCTACTACGACGCTATCGCGTAAAAAGGAAACGATAGACACTGACAGACACTGATTTTTATGAATCACACTGATAATAATAATATAAAAAGCTAGAATATTTTACATATGTAGTATCTTAATCTATAAATTGCCTTGAAAGATAATTGTGTTTCGTTAAGGGATTAAAACTAAAATAAAAAAATTTAATGAATTCAGTGTTATTCATAGTTTTCAGTGTATTCAGTGTCTAATTAATCAATAAGGAGATGCCTTATGAAGCTTAATACCCCTTTGCTGGGAGAACTGGAATATCAAAAAGAAGATATCATCACGTTCGCTACTGGCCTGCCTGGCCTGGAAGGCGATAAAGAGTTTCTGATACTGGCTATGGAAGAGGGTAGCCCCCTCTACTATCTGCAGTCTCTGAACAACACCTCGGTTTGCCTTATACTGGCCCAGCCCTTCATCTTCTTCCCGAACTACAGTATCGAAGTGGGGGAAGAGGAACTCAAGCGTCTGGAATGCGAAACCGGGCGGGAGGATTTGGCGGTATATGTAGTTCTGACTATCCCTGAGGATTTCAAACAGAGCACCGCCAACCTGCTGGCCCCGATTATTGTCAACAGTAAAAACAAAAAAGCCCTGCAGTTTATTGCTCAAAATTCCGATTATAATACCAGGCACAATATTTTTCCTCCAGAGCAGTGCAAGGCCGCTGCCGTTCAGGAGGGTTAAATATGCTGGTACTGAGTCGTAAAAAAGGAGAAAGCATAATCATAGGAGATAACATAGAAATCAGCATCATAGATATCCAGGGGGACACCATCCGCATAGGCATCAACGCCCCCCGGGAAGTACAAATATACCGCAAAGAACTCTATGAAGAAATAAAAACCGAAAACCTGAAAGCTACCACCAGTATCGACCACCTGCAAGAAAAACTGGTGCAGCTAAAAAAATACAAACCAGGAGAATAATAAAATTGAAATTAACCAGCATAAATCATTATAAATCTGCGAAATCCGCGTGAATTTAGAAGCAGACGCCTTA
>CAZAZH010000264.1:0-1460 GCA_964489585.1 uncultured Syntrophomonas sp. | reverse complement strand
AAGGTCAACGCTGATTTCTGACGGTGTTTCAGGTGTTTCAGAAGTTTTTGATGGCCTATCGGGATCGTCTGCTATACCCCACAGGGTTTCTATGTCTTTAAGACTGGCAGAGTCAAAGCTTAGGTCTGTCATAGCTGCATATAAAGTAGAATAATCAGTATAAGTTCCTAATACTTGACCTGTATTATAATTGTATATCTGCACCTTTGCTGACATGGTTGCTACTTCACCTGAATTCATCCAGCCTTCTACATCCTGTGGGGATACGCCCATCCCGGATGCTAAATCTGCTGCGGTTGCAACAAATGGTTGAGATATGGTTTTCCCCGGTTCCGGGTTTGGTAAGTCAGGCGAAAATGCTGCCGCGTGACCGTTGATGGTTACTGTGCGCTCTATAGTCCGATATCGAATACCTGCGGTAGCACCTGTGGCTTTGATTTGCCATTCGATGGAATCGAAAGCGCCTTCTATCCGCTTTATTTCCCCTTTATTTCCGTCTCCTGATGCTTCTGCTGGTAGAACCGGGAATAAGGTTAATACAAAGATGCCTAGCAGTATAATTGCTAATCTTTTCATATTGTCACTCCTCTCTAATTTTGGGCATGAAAAAAGCGGCCATTTAAGGCCGCCTTTTAAAAGCTATTTTTTGCCTACTACTTTAGGCTTAGAAAGTGGTTTGGTATCGTATTCCTCAAACCAATGATTAGGGTCACGGGGTTCACCTTTCGAGACAAAACGCTGTCCGTAGTCAAAACCAAACTCTATATCCTGTTCAGTGATGATTCCGTCTGGTTCATAGGTCTGTAAGATGCCACGGATGCGATTTGAACCCACAGGACAACGAACATAGTAACAAAGGTCAGCATCAGTAATGAATTCTTGGTTAGTTTTTAACACATTGAGTATATCAATAGGTCTTTGTGTATATTCCAATACATCTTTAGTAGTTCTACCTTCTCTTTGGAACCATTCTTTAAACTCCACCATCTTATGAACTACCTCATACGTATCTCCTATTTTTTGGTTCTGGTAACAGTAGCGTTGTTCGGTTACTACCGGGTACGGGTAATTCATTAATCTTTTCTTCTGTTCCTCGCTTAGTTTATCAGTCACCACAAAAGGCTTATCGCTGATGCGTACCAGGCGGTTGTACTTATCCCAGAGAACGTTCTGCCCTAATACTTCGGAGACGAACCTCAACGGGACATAAGTACGTTTGTTGTCCAACCTGGCGGGTGCGTCTAACTGCTGTGCCATAGCTATATTATTGATAGTGGGTACCTGGGAACCTATCTGCAAACAAATAGAGTCGCTACCGTTAAAGATAGTTACGGTTTTAGTTTCCTGATCCCAGTCTACGTTTGCACCAAGTTTCTCGGCTATAAACCGGATCGGCACGTAAGTCCTGCCAGTCATTTTCTCTATGTAGGGTTTTTCATCGAAAGTAACTAGCTGGTCGT
>CAZAZH010000263.1:0-1531 GCA_964489585.1 uncultured Syntrophomonas sp. | reverse complement strand
GTCTGGGAAGCAGCCATGGCCGCAGCTCATTATAAACTTGATAATCTTATGGCCTTTGTTGACCATAACGGTTTGCAGATTGATGGGCGGGTAGAAGAGGTTATGTCCCCTTTGCCTATTCCCGATAAATTCAAGGCCTTTGGTTGGGAGGTTTTAGAGATAGATGGGCATGACCATAAACAGATAATGGAGGCTCTAAATATTGCCCGATCGGTAAAAGGCAAGCCTACGGCGGTAGTTGCTCATACGGTAAAGGGTAAAGGCTGTTCTTTCATGGAGGACCGGGTGGAATGGCACGGCGTAGCCCCCAAACCCGACGAAGTCGAAAAAGCCCTGGCGGAATTAGGGTAAAAATAATAGACACTGATTACACTGATTTAATATGATTTACACTGAATTTTATTATTCCTTTTAAGGAAAGCGAAAGCTTCCGCTACAAATTACGGGACGTATTAGGACGAAATAACTTGCATGTTAAATTATTTTAAATAATTCAGTGTTCTTCATAGTTCTTCAGTGATTTCAGTGTCTAAATAATCCTTACAGGAGTTGAAATGATTTTGGATAAACAGGCAACAAGAGATGCATATGGTAAGGCCCTGGTGGAATTGGGCAGTTTACACGATGATATCGTAGTATTGGATGCTGACCTTTCCAAATCCACCAAAACTGCTGATTTTGCTAAAAAATTCCCCGACCGTTTCTTTAATGCCGGTATTGCTGAGCAGAATATGATGGGTATGGCAGCAGGGCTGGCAGCGGCAGGTAAAGTAGTATTTGCCAGTTCCTTCGCTATTTTTGCAACCGGTCGGGCCTTTGAGCAAGTTCGTAATTCTATTGCTTATGCCAAATTAAATGTTAAAATTTGTGCCACCCATAGCGGTATAACTGTAGGTGAAGATGGAGGTTCCCACCAATCGGTAGAGGATATTGCCATTATGCGTAGCATACCTAATCTAACTGTAATTGTTCCCTCTGATGGGGTAAGCACTCGTCTGGCGCTTTTTAAGCTTTACGAGCACCAGGGCCCGGTTTACCTGCGCCTAGGCCGACCCGCCTTACCAGTTATTTATCAAGATAATCTTGATTTCAAGATTGGTCGCGGCATAGAGCTTCGTGAGGGCCGGGATGCTAGTATTATTGCTTGTGGAACTATGGTATCACTGGCCCTGCAGGCAGCGGAAAGTTTGGCGGTAGAAGGGATTCAGGTGTCAGTGGTAGATATGCACAGTATCAAACCCCTGGATAAAGATTTAATCGTTCGTATGGCACAGGATACCGGAGCTATACTAACGGCTGAAGAACACAGTATTATTGGGGGGCTGGGCAGTGCAGTTTGTGAAGTAGTAAGTGAAAACTATCCGGTACCAGTGATAAGGATGGGGATTAATGATGTCTTTGGGCAGTCCGGCACTCCTGATGAGCTAATGCAATATTATGGCCTTACTGTCGATAAAATAGTCCAGAATATTCGTCTTTTACTTAAAAAGAAGACAAAATAAAAAAGGATTTCCTATTGTTTTTGTAGAAC
>CAZAZH010000262.1:0-1535 GCA_964489585.1 uncultured Syntrophomonas sp. | reverse complement strand
GGCTCCTCTTAGTGTTTCTGTTTATTGGCGCCATCCTGGCCTGGTGGAAGATATCATCGCTGCTGGCTGCAGTAATGGCAGCGTTGGGATTTATAATTATGCTGGTAAATGAGCGGCGGGGGAAGAAAAAGAACGGCAATTCCATAGAAGTTTTGGAAAAGTGCATAATATTTAATGAAGATGGCCAAAGTCGTAGCGTGGCATTTAGTGAAATAAAGAAAATAAAGTATAGTAACAGTTTGCCCGCGGGAGATCCAAGCATATTAATAGAAACGGGCATAAACAAACATAAAATTCAACCTTCACGTTATGAGAATAGCGACAAACTACTGCAACAATTACAAAATAAATTTACTGCTTTTAACTGCAAAATAGTCAATAAAAAAGAGGGGTCCTAGCCCCTCTTTAATTGCGGAATGTATTACTGGTCGATTCTAGTAGCGTTCCTAGTAGCGCGATCCTAGTAACGATTACGCCGTGCCTGGTAACAATCCCTGCAATAAACTGGTCTGTCCCCACTGGGTTCAAACGGTACGGTAGTCTCCTGACCGCAATCAGCACAGACAGTGGAAAACACCGGGCGATCTTCTCGGGAACGAGAACTATACCCATTGCGTTGCTGCTTACGTGCTCTCCTGCAATCCGGGCAACGACCAGGTTCGTTCTGGAAACCCTTTTCCGCGTAGAATTCCTGCTCCGACGCTGAGAATAAAAACTCGCTACCACAATCCTTACAAACTAGATACTTGTCTTCAAACATTAATTCATCTCCCTTCCGGGATTACTCTTGGACTTAGTTTTCCCCAAAAAGGAGATCCCTTCAAGAACAAGGCAAAGAAATTATAGCTAAAGCTGAGCTAATTGTCAAATTTCTTCATTAAAAAGCTATCCCCAATAAAACTCTGCTACCGGCTGTCGTAAAATCAGGTGTCACCATCATGAGCCTTGATTATTTCTAATGCTGCTTCTATGCTTTCTTTAGCAGTAACCAGGGTTAGCATGAAGCCATGTCTGCCCGGAATGCCTGCATGAGGATTACCAATGCCACTTGCTGAATCCGTGGCTGCCAGTAAAGGACTGGTTCCCTCTTCACCCTGACTGGCAGAATACAGGGTAACTCCACTTAAAGTAACGGCTTTGTTTATGGGACTATTATATTCCTCTTCGCTAGCAGGACTATAACGAGTTATTCTGTCAACCTGAATCGCTCCGGGTTCAGGCACCAGTCCCGCCTCCTTCAGTGCCTGCGCCGCTTCCTGAGCCTTATCACTGGAAGGGAAAAAGGATAGAATACTGTGCTCCCCCTGCTGCAGTTCCATAAAAACCACCTCCGCCCTTATTCTTTCCGGGTGAAGATAAGCTTATTCCGTTAGTTGAATATGTCTAAGGGGCTGGCACGGTACTTATTTAATTAGGTATAAAAAAAGAACCATGATTCTTCATGGTTCTCGATTTCATATGGTGGGCGATGACAGGCTCGAACTGCCGACCCCCTGCTTGTAAGGCAGGTGCTCTCCCAACTGAGCTAATCGCCC
>CAZAZH010000261.1:0-1536 GCA_964489585.1 uncultured Syntrophomonas sp. | reverse complement strand
ATTCAAAAAGGGTTTCATAATTCTTCACCACGCAGTATTCATAATTATTTTCGTTCTTCCGGATATTATCGTTCGCTAAAACCATTTTTCGGCGATGCTCATTAAAGTCCTCCACCATCATTAACTCAACCCCCCAACTCAATTCCTTTATCTATATCAATCATACCTTAATAGCGTGACGCTATAGTGTCACAAGAGAGGAATATAATTATTTTAGATAGCAGGTTGATTGGGGTAGTAATTCTAGTAGTTATGGTTCTAGTAGGCAATGAATTTTAAGCAGCAGGGATTATCGCATCATCACCGAAATATAGAAACGGTTATGTGGTGAAAAAGCTTGTAAGATGATATGCTCGTTATGAGGGGTGTTGTATATCTTTTTAAGAAACTATGTGAGAGGACAAGCTGACCGTTATGGATAATACCATTCTATCCTTTCTTCATGCCCGGAAAAAGAAAACTATATTATTAAGTGAATTAGAGCGAATGGTCGGAGGCCAGATCAGCTATGAAGACTTTGCGCTCTTAATTAATGAGCTGGTGCAACGGGGGATATTAACCGCCGTAAAACAGCAGGGCTATAATCAGAAAACTATCCCCCTGGCCAATGCTTACCGCATAGTCCATTCCAAAATCCCGGCTGACTACTTGCAGGAAATCGAGCAGCTTCATTTTATCCTGGACCCTTTAATCAAGCTGGAGGCATATTATAGCCTGTCAGCTTCGGAATGGACCAACGACCTTCCTTATATTTTACTGCTAAATGACTTCCTGAAAGAGCAGGGCTTACCTGCTAATGATGCTACCGCTCCAGAAAGGTCGTATGCCCTGGTGGGGGATGAAAAATGGATTGACGAAAAAGGCGGCAAAAAACTTCTGGAGCGGGTAGGGCTCTGGACAGCTATGAACATTACATATCTGCCCGATCCTCTGATGCTGGCAGTAAACCAGCTTGCCCAGGGGGAAGAAACTAGCCTACATCTGGTGGTAGAAAACAAGACTGCTTTTCATGCTTTGCTTAACTATTTATCGGATACAAATTTTTATAGCTTGATTTATGGCGCAGGCTGGAAGATTACCGCCGATATCTTCATGTTGGATAAACAGCTGGGTTTGAAAAACCATAAGCCTTGTATTTATTATTTTGGGGATTTGGATTATGAAGGCATCAGTATCTGGCATACCTTGAACATGCGCTATCCTGCTCTTCCTGCGCTACCGTTTTATTGTGCTTTATTATCCCAGCCGGCGGCCCGGGGCAAAGAAAACCAGGTTTGTAATGAGGAGGCTCTGGCTCACTTCCTGACCTATTTTCATGCCCCAGAACAGGAAAGAATCAGGGATATATTGGGTAATGGAGGTTATTATCCGCAGGAAGCCCTGAACAGTGCAGAACTGGGAGCAATATGGAGGGATGCTTCGTGGAGCTAGATGCACGAAATATTACGGCCAATTATCGCGAACGGGTGCAGCGGTTGGCCATTTTTGATCCTTTATTTCGGCTGGAGAATAAAAAGACTACTGATAATAGTAATC
>CAZAZH010000260.1:0-1537 GCA_964489585.1 uncultured Syntrophomonas sp. | reverse complement strand
GATGCGGATTTTGTGAGAAGATTTGCCCGGTGGAGGCCATTACCATGTATCCCCGCTCTTCAGGACACTGGTCTGAGGGAGTATTTAATCAAAAACAGAAATTGTTTTTTGCTGATTTAAGACCTGGAGAAGAAAATTCCGGTAAATTAGTGGCTCAGATTAAAACTATGGCTCGGGTAATGGCCGATACCGAACAGACCCAACTTATTATAGCTGATGGGTCGCCCGGAATTGGCTGCGCGGTTATTTCTTCCATGGTAGAGGTTGACCTGATTGTTCTGGTGACTGAACCGAGCCGTTCCGGTTTTCATGATTTACAGCGAGTTTATCAATTAATGCAGCTGCGGGGCATAAAAGGTATTTTGATTATTAATAAATGGGATCTAAATCCTGACATTAGCCAGGAGATAGAAAATTGGGCACAAAAAAACAACCTGCCCCTGGCTGGCAAAATACCTTTCAATAATGTTATTGTTAAGTCTATTGCCAGAGGCGAAATTCCGGCAACTAATCCCGAAGTGCGAAAAATGCTTTTTCCCCTTTGGGAAAATATTATAAATCAGTTGACAGTGGTCTGAAAAAGGAAGGAGTGAAGCTGATGCCTAACAAAGATGGAACTAGTCCTATGGGTCAGGGACCTGGAACAGGTCGCCTCAAAAGAAGATGTGGAGCAGGTCGTAGAAATAATAGCAATAATTGTGGACAAGGACAAGGACGTAGAAACTTTGGTAGTAACGGCCCCAAAGGCACAGGAAGAGGCGGGGTCCGTGGACTAAACAACTCTTGATAATCCATCCAATAAATAACCTATAAGACCAGAAGGGAGAGGGGGCAACCCCTTAACCAGTTTATCGTGGCTGGTTGACAATTAGCCTGGGTCAAGGTTTTAATGGTATTGTCGGTAACCTTAATAGACGATGGAGGTATAAAATGTTAAACTTCAATATTCATTTTCCTACCCGTATTCGTTTTGGACGGGGCAAGATAGAAGACCTGGGCAAAGAAATACTGTGTTATGGAAACAAAGTACTGCTAGTTTACGGTGGAGGCAGTATCAAGCGTAGCGGGCTTTATGATCAGATACTGCAAATATTTCAGGATAATAACATCACCCATGTAGAACTCTCCGGGGTGCAGCCTAATCCTCGCATCAGCAGCGTACGTCAGGGAGTAGAGCTCTGTAAGAAACACGAGGTGCACCTGGTGTTGGCAGTTGGCGGGGGTAGCACCATTGATTGTGCCAAAATTATTGCTGCCGGGGCCGGCTATGATGGCGATGCCTGGGACTTCTTTACCCGCAAAGCTAAAATTAACTATGCTCTGCCTATAGGCACCGTACTTACTCTGGCTGCTACCGGTTCCGAAATGAACCCCAACGCAGTTATCAGCAATGATGATACCAAAGAGAAGCTGGGAACCGGCAATCCCGTATTAATTCCCCGTTTTTCTATTCTGGACCCGGAATACAGCTTTACCGTTCCTCCTGAACAAACGGCTGCAGGAACGGTCGATATTATGAGCCACATATTTGAACAGT
>CAZAZH010000259.1:0-1547 GCA_964489585.1 uncultured Syntrophomonas sp. | reverse complement strand
AATCCTGGTGGCAGCAGCCGGGTATATTCTGGCCCTGCTTATGAAAAAGTAGATACATGAAAGGTTAATACGAAAATAGAACAGGGAATAGACGATTACCCAAAAGGCTAATCGCAGAACAATCATATGTAGGGAACGGCCCCTGTGCCGTTCCGCCATGGGTTAGAAACAAAAATACTTCTATTTTCATAAGTGGTTGTGTGCCGCACTCATGGCTGATTAATTAGAAATTAGAAGCGATAACCTGAATTGTGATACCCATAAGGTGAAACCGCAGAACAATGATGTGTAGGGAACGGCCCCTGTGCCGTTCCGCCATGGGATATATTTTCCTACATTAGACTACGGCAGTCTTGAGGTGATTAAGCTTTGACTAGCATATTTCAAATAATTGGGCCGGTAATGGTTGGCCCTTCCAGTTCCCATACCGCAGGGGCAGCCAGGTTGGGAAACATTGCTCGCCATATATGCTGCGAAGAACCGATTCGGGTTGATTTTTACTTGCATGGTTCGTTTGCAAAAACCTGGAAAGGGCATGGCACCGGGAAAGCATTGTTAGGCGGCATAATGGGCATGGACCCCGCCGATGAACGCATAGCTGATTCTTTTTACCTGGCAACGGCAGCCGGTTTGCAATATAGTTTTCATACGACGGACCTGGGGGAGGTACATCCTAACAGTGTCAAAATCGTGATGCAAAGAGCAGATGGACGTATATTAGAAATGCTGGGTTCTTCCGTTGGTGGGGGTAAAGTGATAGTTTCCTCCATTAATGGTATGGACATTGAGTTTAGCGGTGACTACCCAACTATTATAACCTTTCATAAAGATCAGCCTGGTGCCGTAGCCCAGGTTAGTGAAATATTATCCCGCCATAGTATTAACATTGCTTTCCTAAAAGTTTTTCGCTCATCCCGGGGTAGCGACGCTTCCATGGTGATTGAGTGTGACCAGGAAGCGGAACCGGACCTGTTAGAGCAAATTAAAGCTCTGCAAGCAATAAAGGAAGTAATGTTTATAAATGCTGGTCTAACACCGGCCAAATAGAGGAGGGCGTACATGTATCAGTTTAGAAAGGGAACTGAGCTTTTGGATCTGTGTCAGCGTTATGAGTTGGATATTTGTGAGATTATACTACGCTGTGAAATGGAGGAAAGCGGACAAACCAGGGAGCAAATTTTAAGTTTGATGCAAAATAACCTGCAGGTAATGCAGGATTCTATAAACAAGGGACTGAACCCGGATTTAAGATCTGCCGGTAGATTGGTAGGCGGTAACGCCAGCAAGGTTCAATCATATATCCAAAAGGATAATTTGTGCGGAAAAACTATCTTAAAAGCTATAGCCTACGCCTTGGCAGTAAGCGAATGTAACGCTGCTATGGGTAAAATAGTAGCTGCTCCAACTGCCGGTGCCAGTGGCATCCTGCCCGGTATCCTGGTAGCCCTGGCGGAAGAAAAAGGTTATTCCCAGGAGGAACTGGTTAAATCGCTTTTTGTGGCAGCAGCGATAGGGAAGATTATTGCTACCAATGCTACCCTTTCCGG
>CAZAZH010000258.1:0-1551 GCA_964489585.1 uncultured Syntrophomonas sp. | reverse complement strand
TTATTTTCTGGCAGAAAGGATTGGAGACGGTGCTGAACAAATTAAAGGAAATTGCAGATAACTCCGAAAAATGGCTATCTCAAGCTGGCAGCATTGATGAAATCAATGAACTGAGAGTCAAAGTGCTGGGCCGTAAAGGCGAGATAACCCAGGTCTTACGGGGCTTAAAAGATTTGGATACACAGGAACGGGCCAGTGTAGGTAAGATTGCCAATCAGTTAAAAGAAAAATTGGAGGATATGATAGGCAGCCGAACCGAGGAAATAAAGGCTGAGGAAATACAATTGCGACTGGCTCGAGAAAGTATAGATATCAGCCTGCCCGGCTTGCCCCTGCAGCGCGGTGGCAAACATCCGCTGACTTTAATAAATGAAGAAATAAGAGAGATATTTTTAAGCATGGGTTTTTCAGTTGCTGAGGGCCCGGAGATTGAATCTGATTATTATAATTTCGAAGCTTTGAATATCCCGCGCGATCACCCCGCCCGGGAAATGCAGGATTCTTTTTATATAAGCGAGGATATATTGCTGCGCACCCACACCTCCCCGGTACAGGTGCGTACCATGGAGAAACTGGCCCCGCAACTGCCGGTAAAAATAATTGTTCCTGGCAGAGTCTACCGTCGCGATGATGATGCTACTCATTCCCCTATGTTTAATCAGGTGGAAGGACTGGTAATAGATAAGAGGATAACCTTCGGTCATCTGAAAGGGACCTTAATGCATTTTGCCCACAAGATATTTGGTGAAGATGTTAAGGTGCGCTATCGCCCCAGTTTCTTTCCTTTTACCGAACCGAGCGCGGAAATGGACATTTCCTGTGTAAACTGCAAAGGCTCCGGTTGCCGGGTATGCTCCCATACCGGTTGGCTGGAAATTCTGGGAGCAGGAATGGTTGATCCCCGGGTGTTGCAGTTTGGAGGCTACGATGGTGAACAAGTTACCGGCTTTGCCTTCGGCATGGGGGTAGAGAGAATAGCCATGCTAAAATACGGCATTAACGACCTGCGCCTGTTTTTTGATAATGATAAGCGCTTTTTGCGGCAGTTTTAGGGGGTGTAACGATGGGTGTATCAATAAATTGGTTAAAGCAATATGTGGATTTCGATTGGAAGGCAGAAGAACTGGCTCACCGGCTTACCATGGCTGGTATCGCTATTGAAGGGGTAGAGCGGGTAGACGATGATTTTATCCTGGATTTAGATTTGACTCCCAACCGGGGTGATTGTCTGGGCATGATTAATCTGGCCCGGGAGGTAGCGGCACTGACCGGTTCCAGTATCCGGTTGCCAGAGATTGTTATTAAAGAAAATCAGGAAAACATAAACCAGTATATCAAAGTAGGAATAGACGCTCCTGACCTCTGTCAGCGTTATGCCGCTCGCCTGGTTAAGAATGTGAAAATACAAGAATCACCCGCCTGGCTGCAGAAAGCCCTGATTCATTCGGGTATAAGGCCTATTAACAATGTGGTTGATGTAACTAACTATGTAATGTTGGAATGCAACCAGCCCCTGCATGCCTTTGACTATAACCTGCTGGGGAACACCAT
>CAZAZH010000257.1:0-1551 GCA_964489585.1 uncultured Syntrophomonas sp. | reverse complement strand
CTTCTTCCAGAATATTTTCCGCCACCTTTAGATCCAGGCGATCCCGGGTTTCTATTGACCAGGGTAGAGATAATATCCAATCTAAATAATTACGTACCACTACCGCTTCCGCTACCATAGGCGGCATTTTCTCTAAACGTTCCAGTTCTTTATACGCTTTTTCATGGGCTTCTTTAGGTAGTTTAGCTTTTTCAATGTTAGCTTTTATTTCTTCAACTTCTGCTGTACGCTCATCTTTATCTCCCAGCTCTTTCTGGATAGCTTTCATCTGTTCACGCAGGTAGTATTCTTTCTGGGTTTTTTCCATCTGTTTACGCACGCGAATATTAATCTTACGCTCCAGCTCCAGTACTTCCATCTCTTTAGCTAAAAGCTGACATAGATATTCTAGCCGTTTAGTAATATCCCCGGCTTCCAGGATCTTCTGTTTCTCATTAATACGTAAAGTAAGATGGGATGCTATAACATCAGCCAGCCGACCAGGTTCTTCTATGGCAATAACTGAAACCACAGTTTCCGGGGGAATCTTTTTACTGATGCGTACGTATTGTTCAAATTGGGATATCAAAGTTCGCATAAGGGCTTCTAATTCAGCGTTTTTTTCAACTTGATCATCTTTCCATTCTTCCACTACAACCCTGATAAAGGGTTCATGATCCAAGTAACTGATAATTTCGCCCCGGTGAAGACCTTCAACCAGAACCCGCATGGTTCCCCCCGGCATTTTTAGAATTTGCCGAATCTCAGCCACTGTTCCTACAGAAAATATCTCATCTTCATTCGGTTCATCAGTCTGAGCTTCTTTTTGGGTAGCCAGGAAAATTTCCTTGTTTTCCAACATAGCCTGTTCAATGGCATTAATCGATTTTTTACGTCCTACATCCAAGTGAATAACTGTATACGGGAAAACCAGTAAGCCCCTTAGCGGCAGCATTGGTATTTCGCGTTGATTATCATTTATATCAAACAATTCTACACCTCCCGGGCAAATTTCATTCTACTATATGTACCGGAACCGTGCAAGAAAACCGTATAGTAGTCACAGCAACAATGGCTTTTTACTATTATACCAAATGATTAATACGAAAAAGATACTGATAACAAAGTTGTTTAGTAAATAACTTCAAGTTAGCGCTTGTTTATTTGTTTAGAGTGAGGTGTGAGGCATAAGGCGTTGGATTCCGTTGTTATAAAATTAAACACATAAAAACGTATATATAACCAGCAGTATTAGTGCGGGTTAGTACTCCACAGGGCAACTCAGCACTCAGCCCAATCTTGATTCGAAAACATTCCTTAGCCACTGAATACCGGGAGAGCCAGCCCCATAGGTCTACCCCTGCACCCCCACTTCTAATAACTCCTCGCCCCTCTTCCCTCGCCCCTCACTGACTCCTGACTCCTCATCAACAAAGACATTTTCCAGCACCTGGCCTACTTCATAAATCGGGATTATGTCGATGTCCTGGTAATCTTTAAATATATCCAACCAGTTTTCACCAGGTATAAATACTCTTTTTAATCCGGCCTTGCGGGCTGCGTCCACCTTGC
>CAZAZH010000256.1:0-1562 GCA_964489585.1 uncultured Syntrophomonas sp. | reverse complement strand
GAACGGCAGATAATATACACCAACATTTGTGATATCTCCACCCCATCGCGCAGTTTTTATTTTATGGTATGTATATCCACAATTATTGCCACTTACGGCTTACTGGCTAATAGCACTGCTGTTGTAATAGGAGCCATGCTGGTAGCGCCGCTAATGGGACCTATATTTGGTATAGCTCTGGGATTATCCAATGGTGATAACAAGTTGCTGCGGAATTCCGTCCGTTCGGAATTACTGGGTATGCTGTTGGCCGTAGCTTTGGCCGCTATAATAGGACTGGTTCCGCTGCGTCCGGATTTTGCAACAGAGATTGTAGCCCGTACCCAGCCCACTATCTATGACATAATTATTGCTCTGGCCTCTGGTTTAGCCGGTGCCTATACTATGGTTAACCGTAAACTCAGCCCGGCCCTGCCCGGCGTAGCCATCTCAACTGCCCTGGTACCCCCTCTGGCTACCGTAGGCCTCTGTCTGGCAGCTCACAATTATGAGTGGGCGCTAGGCGCATTTTTACTTTTTTTAGTTAATCTACTGGCAATTGAATTTGCCGCTGCTGCCGTATTCTTTATTTCCGGTTTGGTAAAGCTTAACCGGGAAAATGGCCTGGTTGTATTTTTTCGCAGATTCGGATTAAGCCTGGTGATACTGCTGGTAATGGGCGTTTTTATGACCCAAACCTTGATCAATATTGTAGGTGATCGAGCCCTGGCTGAGCAGTTACGGGAGTCTCTGTCAGAGCAGATAAAAACTACGGTTGGCGCCCGTCTTTCCGAGTTACGCTATGAAAGGAAAGACGGTGTGCTTAATGTTATGGCCGTAACCTTGACTCCACAACAGTTTGAGGCTCAGCGGGTAGAGGTTATAGAAAAAGCCCTGCAAAAGGAAGTCGACCCCAACTTGCACCTGGTTATCCGTTCCTTGATTTCCAGGGATGCCGACCGCAATGGGCAAGTATTTATAGCTGAAGAAGAGAAGATTCGTCAGACTCGCATAGCAGAGGAAAACCTGTGGTTGGGCGAAGTTTCCAAAACCCTTAATCAAGAAGTCGCTTCGATACCTGGTACTCGGATAATGGATATTCAAAATATGGTAGAGAAAGATGGACAGCGGAAGATAACTGCAGTAGTACATACTCCGTCCCCTATCGATCCGGTTCAGGTGGGCAAATGGGAGGAAACCTTAAATGTTTCCCTACAGGACCCGGTACACCTGGTAGTACGTTCCGTATTAACCCGTGACGCTGATGCCAGTCAGTATATTTATGAAGACGACCTCTGGCAAAAACCTTTAAGCGGCCCAGAATTAGAATTTCACAATCAGCTGGAAACTCTGATTACAGCCCAGCTCCATAAACAGGAACCGGCCGCCAAACTGTTGGAAATGTATTATGGAGAAAAAAATGACGTTCTGCTGGTCTTACTGCAAATACGCTCGCCCTATACCTTGCGGCCAGGTGATATAAAAATTCTGGAAAATGTACTTAAAGAAGAACTGGATGATCGTATCGAGGTCATAGTCCGCTGCACTGTTGGGGCTGATGTCTGTTCCCGCTATTATCTCCA
>CAZAZH010000255.1:0-1574 GCA_964489585.1 uncultured Syntrophomonas sp. | reverse complement strand
CATATAGATTCTGAGTAAAGTCAGTTAATATACTCAACATCCAGGGTCCAAATACAAGTACGATAAGCATTACTATAACAATTTTAGGAATGAAAACCAGGGTCATTTCCTGAATTTGGGTAGTTGCCTGCAAAATACTTATTAGCAGCCCCACCAGTAACGCTCCTCCTAATACCGGGGCAGAAATCAAAAGGACTGTGAGTATAGCATCATTGGCAATCCCCATAACTATATTTTCATACACTAAAGCTTACTCCCCTCTATTTAAAACTGAGTACCAGTGATTGTATAACTAAATTCCAACCATCTACTAATACAAATAAAAGTATTTTGAATGGTAGCGAGATCATCATCGGTGGCAACATCATCATACCCATGGACATAAGAGCACTGGCTACCACCATATCAATAACCAGAAAAGGAACAAATATGACAAAACCGATTTGAAAAGCGGTTTTAAGTTCACTTATAACAAATGAAGGAATAAGAACATAATTAGGAATATCATCAAAGTTACGCGGTCGTTTCATCTCCGACATTTTTACGAAAAGGGCCAAATCCTTTTCCCGAGTCTGCTTGAACATAAATTCCCGTATGGGCTGCATCCCCTTTTTAAAAGCGATTTCTTGATTAATTTCACCCTTTAAATAAGGCTGTAAAGCCTGATTGTTAACCTGTTGAAAAGTAGGGGCCATAACAAAGAAAGTAAGAAATAACGCCAGTCCAATTAATACCTGGTTAGGTGGCATTTGCTGGGTAGCCAGAGATGTTCTTATGAAACCCATAACTACTATTATCCGTATAAAAGATGTAAGCATAATCAGGATAGCCGGAGCCAGGGCCAATACCGTTAGCAGTATCACAAGCTGCAAGGCAGTGGACAGGTTCTGAGGATTATCTCCGGTTCCATCGCCTATCTGTAAATTAATGTCCGGTATTTGCAAAGGTTCGGCAGATACCGGAAAAATGAATATAGCCACCAGCACTAGAACCAGCAGCAATATTAGACTTAAACGATATGTAAGAGTAATTCCAGGTCTATTCATGTTCATCACTTCTTTTGGAGTTTACTTCAGTATTCTGGGTACCCCGATATGATATTTCATCCAGCCTTTGGGATTGTTGTTCTATGAGCAAGTGGAAATTATTAAGAACTTTAGCCCTAGATATTGACTTGCGTGGTTTAAAAAGGTTGGCCAACCCTTCTTTCCATTGACTCCAGTTAAATGCTGCTTCAGTTTCAACTATGGAAATATTGCTCTTACTTATTTCCTCTAATAGTTTTGGGTTGTCTACTTCAAAAAGTACTGTAATATTGTGGTCAGTAACGCCTACAGCATAAACTTTTTCTCCCACCTCACACAGCACAATACCCCGATTTTGACCTAGCATTACCTCGTCAACCACCTGTATCCAGGTTCCCTGTAGCCTGCCTCCGGTTTTATTACCAAAGAGGCGGATTATCGACCAGGCTGCACCTATAATTAAGGCTAGTATGAAAATTAGTTTGACAAAATTTAAAAACAGGTTGGGAGCCCTGGTATTCTCTACCTGTTGATTATCTATAGCCTTTT
>CAZAZH010000254.1:0-1577 GCA_964489585.1 uncultured Syntrophomonas sp. | reverse complement strand
AGGTCATAGTCCGCTGCACTGTTGGGGCTGATGTCTGTTCCCGCTATTATCTCCAGGGCTATGACGAAAACCTGGCCAAAGCCCTGCAATAAATGTTATCCGGGCGAGAAAGATTGTGGTTTAGAATCGTCCTATCCTTCTACCAGCGGATAGGAGCCGTCTTCCTGGTGAACCTCTCTACCGGTTACAGGCGGATTGAATACGCATACCATGTGCATATCTGATTTAGCCCGCAGCTTATGCTTTTCATGACCATTGAGGGCATAAAGCGTACCTTTTTTGATGGGATAAACATTATTGCTATCAATAACCTCTACCTCACCATTACCCTGAATGCAGTAAACCGCCTCCACATGATTTTTGTACCAAATATAAGTCTCCGTACCAGCTTTAATAATGGTGTGGTGCATAGAGAAGCCCATACCATCCTTTTTCAGGAGAAGCCGGTAGCTTCTCCAGGTATCAGTATCAATATCACTTTCACTGCCAATAATGTCATCCAATTGTTTTACAATCATACTTATATGTCTCCTTAAATATATTTTAGTATGCATTTATCCTGAAGCCCGCAGGCGCTTCTGGGTAGAGGTATCTTTGCCTTTGGAATTAATAAAAGATTGCACCTTTATATCGTCAATACTATTTTTTAATATGGTTAAACCTTCTTGCAGGCCAGCCTCATCTATAGTCAAAGGCGGCATAATTTTAATTACTTCATCCCTGGCGCCTGATGTCTCCATAATTAAACCACGAGTAAAGGCAGTAGAGCAGATTTTTACAGCTAAACCATCAACTCCGCAGGCAATGCCCTGCATGAAACCTCTGCCCCGGACTTCACCCTTAATTTCCGGATGTTTTTTGACCATGTCGGCCAGGAAATTACGAATTACCTTTTCTATATTTCTGACTTGTTCAGATAGAGTATCGTCTTTCCAATAATTAAGCGATTCAGTGGCGCTTATAAAGGCCAGATTATGTCCCCGGAAGGTACCGTTATGTTCGCCTGCCGACCAAATGTCCAATTCTGGTTTAATCAGGGTAATTGCCATAGGTAGACCATAACCGCTGATTGATTTGGACAGGCAAATAATATCAGGGCTAATACCTGCCGGCTCAAAACTAAAAAAGGTTCCGGTGCGACCGCAACCGGCTTGAATATCGTCAACAATTAGGAGAATATCTTTTTCCCGGCATAGAGCTTCTATACGTTTCAGCCATTCAAAACGGGCTACGTTCAAACCGCCTTCCCCCTGCAGGGTCTCCAGAATAATAGCTGCCGGCAGGGAAACACCGCTGGAACTATCTTCAAGATACTTGCGGATGTAATCAACGGTGTCCACATTATCGCCCAAATATCCATCATAGGGCATGAAAACTGCATTACCCAGGGGAATACCCGCTCCCTGGCGTTTGCTAGCGTTGCCAGTTATGGACAGAGAACCCATAGTCATGCCGTGAAAAGCATTGGTAAAGCACATAATACTGTCTCTGCCAGTGACCTTACGGGCTAATTTCAATGAGCTTTCCACTGCATTCGTACCGGTAGGACCGGTAAACATTATCTTGTATTTCATTTT
>CAZAZH010000253.1:0-1596 GCA_964489585.1 uncultured Syntrophomonas sp. | reverse complement strand
TGATACACTCCTATTCTTTAGTTCATGATGACCTGCCGGCTATGGATGATGATGACCTGCGCCGGGGTAAACCGACCTGCCATATAGTATTTGGCGAAGCTAATGCTATATTGACCGGAGATGCCTTGTTAACCGGGGCTTTTGCGGTGATGGCTGAATCCGCCGGGTTGCCGGGAGTAAAGCCGGAGAATCTAATCAGGGTAATTCGAGAAATTGCCGACGCTGCCGGAAGCCAGGGGATGATAGGGGGTCAAGTTATCGATCTGCAATCGGAAGGGCAGGATATCAATTATGAAACTCTCAAAACCTTGCACAGCTTGAAAACTGGAAAGCTGTTTCAGGCTGCTTTAAGGTCCGGGGCTATACTTGGTGATATGAACCAGCAGGGTTTGCAATCTATTGATAAATATGCCAGGAGTTTTGGACTGGCTTTTCAAATTACTGATGATATATTGGATGTAAATGGGAATGAAGCGGTAATTGGTAAACCTGCCGGTAGTGATGCCAAAAACGATAAGACTACCTACCCTGGTCTATTTGGCCTGAAGAAGTCCCAGCAACTGGCTGAAGACTGTGTCCAGGCTTGTATAGACAGCCTGCAGGAATTTGGCCCCGAGGCAGATTTCCTCCGCCAACTGGCCTGCTTCACTCTGCAGCGCCAAAACTAGAGTATATCAAAGGGATACCCTGAAGGGCACACGCGGTCCTTTTGATATGCGGATTTATTTAGACACTGAATACAATGAAAAATATGAGGGGCACTGAATTTTTTAACTATAACTTACCCTATCTTCTTTTCATTCGTGGTAGCGTGATAATGTTAAAATTAATAGAAAAAATATTAAAACATAATCATAACAAATCAGCTGTTTCTAATAATTTTACGGTAATTTTGAAAGAAAAGCACCGGCTATGATATAATATATTACTGATAAGCGACCTGGCGAAAGGTTGCAGTATTCTAGTCAACCCTATTAGTTTTGAAAACGGGGCTAAAAATCCGTTAAGGGCACAACGATGAAGCTTCTGGTTTTGGCTTTTGACGCCCAGTCAGGGGTCATTGCTGGGAGTTAAGGGTAGGGGGGCAATCCGCAACGGCATGCGGGCATGACCCTCCCATCCGCGGAGGCATATTACTTAATATTCGGTAGTATGAAAACCTGCATTTGGTAAAAGCTGGGTGCAGCGTAGCCTGCCTTGAGTGGTGCCGGCGAATAAGCGCCAATGGATGATTCGGATCCCGGCCAGGACCTGGTCATCTGCTTTGAAACCGCTACTGCAAAAGAGGCTAGAAATTAATGTGGGTTGTAGAGGAAAACTCCTAGACTGCGTGCTACGGCATAGTTTGCCGAGGATTAAAGTGCGTACTAAGTGGTAATCCAGTCCCACCTCCGGCAACGGGGTGGAGCAGGCGTAAAGGGAAACCGCCCTTTTGGCAACAATCGGGTGACCTGCTGGGAAAACCTGCTGGACCTATGTCGCAGCGTTTACTCGACAAATAACCTTTTGCCAGCGCAAAATAAAACTCAGATTACCTTCACGGTATACAGGAGTTATAGCGTAATTGACAGGCTATATTAAAAAAGAAAATTTAAT
>CAZAZH010000252.1:0-1607 GCA_964489585.1 uncultured Syntrophomonas sp. | reverse complement strand
CCCGGCTGAGAAAAATCTACGGGAGCAGACAGCTTTAAAAAATAGAATTGAGGTGATTACATGAAGGAATTATTTAAAAGTTTAAACAATGTTAGCATAGATTGCGATGACTACGATGCCGGTGAATTGACTGAGCTGGAAAAACAGCAAATGAAGAAACGGATTGCCCAGAAGCTTAAAAATAATAAGCCGGGTATAGCCCGGGGAGTGGTAGCTGCCGCAGCCGTTCTGGCCCTGCTTTCCTTTGGCTTTGCCGGTGTAGCCCAGAATCCCAGTGTTCTGGCCAACATACCTCTAATTGGAGCAGCCCTGGAAGAATACATTGACTCCAGCAAACCCGACCTGGAAGATTATAAAGTGGTAATCGGCCAGACGGTCGAAGATAAGGGTATTGAAATCAGATTAAACGAGGTCTTGCTGGATAATGGGCGGCTGGTGGTCAGCAGCACTTTTAGCTCGGCTATCGTTGATTGTGAAAGATTGAGTGCGACCCCAACCGTTTATATAAACGGTAAAAAGGTTCTTATCGGCAGTACCGGTAGTGCACAAAGAATCGACGATACCACTGTCATTACTTATACCTCGGTGGATTTGGAAGACATTAAGATAGATGAAGTCCTGAATATCAAAATATCTTATAATGATATGATTTATACCGATACTGGAAAAAGGGTTAAAGGCAATTGGGAGCCTTTCGAATTTACCGCCACCGGTAAAAAATTAATGGCGGAAACCAGAACTATTGTAATTAACCAGAAACTGGCCTTTCCCGATGGGCAGGAAATTACGGTAACAGATATGGTTATTTCGCCATTTTCCACTATGCTAAATTATTCTTGTACAGGCGGAAAAGAATACATTTCTTTTGAAATAGAAGATCAAGATGGTTACAGGCAAAAGCCCAACCGTGCCCGCACGTTATCAACCAACAGTTACAACCGATTTGACCAGAAATCTCTGGCTGATGCCACCCGGGTTACGGTTACGCCGATGAGCCTTATATTGAAAACCGGTACTTTCGAAACTTATCCCGATAAAGCATTTGAAGTAATATTAAATACCTCGGTTACAAAGAATATTGAAGCCTATCCCGATAAAATCTTAATTGACCAGACTCCCAAGATTGGCGGCAGAAAAACTTACCAGTTGCCGGAATAATAATGCTCACGGACGAACCCGGCTATAAGAAATGGGGCTATGACTTCCATATGTAGGAAGTCATAGCCCTTTTTTCTACCAAAATATGAATTTAAGATGCCTGTCCCAGTGTAAATCATTAAAAATTAGTACAATCATTGATTATTTTTATGTATTGAAAAGAGGGATTGTAAAATAAATGTCGAAAATGTTAGTTGACATATGTTCATAAATCTCCGAGCCAATTGCCCTGCGGGATTTATCTCATGGGCTTTGGGCCGATAGGGCTTAGCTGGAAACGGCTATGCCTCCCAGTGTGGAAAGGAGAAAACTGTTGTCCTGTTAAGGACTAACAGTATGTATTCGCAGATATTGCGGTTCAGTGCTTTCCACTGGACCGCAATATTATTTTGAAAGGAGGGCAGAAGATTAATCTGTTAGTAAAGGAATTTGATAAAGAGGAGGAAAAA
>CAZAZH010000251.1:0-1643 GCA_964489585.1 uncultured Syntrophomonas sp. | reverse complement strand
CGTCCATTTTTGATATTTACTCATGTTAAACCTCCCCCAGGGGTTATTAGTTACCACTACTAATTTATTTCCCCGCCTTCAAATAGTTCCTCTATGCGCAAAGTGAAAATGTTTCACGTGAAACAATGGTAAATTTTTGCATATAAAGAACGTACCCACAGGGAAACCGGATATAGACTATGTGTCAGCCCCTGGGGCACCTTACTGGATAATAAACTGCCTACCCGCGGGCGAACACACGGTTCGCCCCTACAGGATTATATGCGTCCTAAATCCTAACTGCTTACAATTGACTCCTTACATCTGACGACTTACGACTTTCATGCTTTCCTGGGTGCGGCGCAGGGTTTCTTCCCGGCCCCAAATAAAAATCAGGTAAGGCAGGTCAGGGCCGTGGGATTTACCGGTTAAGGCGCAGCGCAGGGGCATAAACACATTCTTAGGCTTTAGCTTTAAGCTTTTGGTCAGGGTTTTGATAAACTGCTTAATCTCTGCCGTTTCCTCAAAATCAGGTAACCCGGTGGCAAAAGCCTCTAAAACCTGGTTTACCCCATCAGCTTGTAAAACCTCCAGGCTGTCAGCCTCATACTGGGGAAGGGCAAAAAACTCTTCCAGCTCTGTGCCAATATCCGTCAAACAAACAATGCGGTCACGCAATACCTCTACCAGCAAATCAAGCTGGGTTTTATCTAATTGCGCTATACTCTCACTATAGCCTGACTGCTGCAGGTAAGGCAACATAAGGCCCTTTAATTCCTCATGGTCTTTTTGTTTAATATGTTGCTGGTTAATCCAATTTAATTTATCCAGGTCAAAGACAGCCGGATTTTTAGCCACCCGCTCCAGGGTAAAGGCAGAGATTATTTGCTCCGGGGATAGAATCTGCTCCTCTCCTTCCGGGGACCAGCCTAAAAGGGCCAGAAAATTAAACAGGGCTTCGGGTAAATAACCCATCTCCCGGTATTGTATCAGAGAAGTAGCCCCATGCCGTTTGCTCATTTTCTGGCGGTCGCTGCCCAGTATGAGTGAAATATGAGCAAATTCAGGTCGTTTCAGGTTCAAGGCATCATATATCATCAATTGCCGCGGGGTATTGGACAAATGTTCCTCTGCCCTGATAACGTGACTTATGCCCATCAGCACATCATCTATAACTACCGCAAAATTATAGGTGGGGATACCATCTGATTTTATAATTATAAAATCCCCGATGTTATTACTATCAAAATTAACCCGGCCCCGGACCAGGTCATCCACTACATATATCCGGTTGGATGGTACTTTGAATCGAATAGCTGGTTTTTCACCCTGGGCTCGCCGGGTTTCGACTTCCTCCTGGGTAAGGTGACGGCACCTGCCAGAATAACGGGGCATTTCGCCGCTGTTCATAGCTTCCTGGCGTTCTTCTTCTAATTCTGCCTCGCTGCAAAAACAGTAATAAGCCTGACCGGACTCTAGCAAACGCTCCGTGTATTCAGCATATATATCCAACCGCTCGGTCTGCCTATAGGGCCCATCTTCTCCAGCAACTTGCAGTCCCTCATCCCAGCTAATCCCCAGCCATTTCAGGGATTCTAATATTTCCTCTTCATACTCCCGACGCGAGCGTTCCAAATCAGTATCTTCGCTTCTTATTACCAAAT
>CAZAZH010000250.1:0-1664 GCA_964489585.1 uncultured Syntrophomonas sp. | reverse complement strand
ATATTAATTCTCTCCAAACATACCACCCGGGGGTCATTGCGCAACTTCCAATCCAATTGCCCATAACCTACATCCAGAGCAAAAACCTGATCCGCGCCGTGTTGCAAAGCACAGTCAGTATATCCCCCGGTAGATGCACCTACATCCAATACCACTTTACCTGCAAAATCTATGTTAAAATCGGCTATCGCCTTTTCCAGCTTTAAGCCGCCCCGACTTACATACCGGGGGCCAAAGCTTTCCACTGTTATATCTACCTCTTCATTAAAACTGGCCCCGGGCTTATCCACCCGCAGGCCATTAACTTTAACCTCACCAGCAAGTATCATCGCCCTGGCTTTTTCCCGACTGGGGGCCATGCCCCGGCTCATCATTAAATTATCCAATCTAGTTTTTGCCAAAATTAAGCAGCCCCCAGATCCTGCCATTTTTTAAAAGCCCAGGCCATCTGGTAATAACTGTTTCCACTATAGATTCGGGGTCCATATTAATAAACTCCAGCAGTTGATCTAAACGGCCATGCTCTATAAACTCATCTGGTATACCTGCCCTGAGCACCTCAGCCTTAATGTCATTATCTTCCAGCAATTCTAGCAGAGCGCTACCAAAACCTCCGGCCAGACAATTATCCTCTATGCAAAGTACCCGCCCACAATGTAGAGCCGAGCGGCATATCATTTTACTGTCCAGTGGTTTGACAAAACGAGCATCCAGTAACATAACGCTTATACCCTTGGATACCAGCATTTTTCTAACTTCAGCGCCAATGCTTACTCCCCGTCCCACAGCGATGATAGCCAGATCATCGCCTTCCTCCAGGATCTTGCCCTGGCCTGGTTCCAGAAAACGAGGGGGGCCGGCAATTTCCAGGCCTTCTCCCGCTCCCCGTGGGTACCTTATAGCCACCGGGCCTTCTATATTAAAAGCGGTATTAAGCATATTGCGTAATTCAATTTCGTTGGATGGTGCCATAATAACCAGATTGGGTATATTTCTTAAATAGGATAAATCAAATACCCCATGATGGGTAGGGCCATCTTCCCCTACCAGTCCCGCCCGGTCGATAGCAAAAATAACCGGCAGGTTTTGTAATGCTACATCATGAAGAATCTGATCATAGGCTCTCTGCAGGAAGGTAGAGTAAATGGCTACTACCGGCCGCATTCCTCCCCGGGCCAGTCCCGCAGCTAAAGTTACTGCATGCTGCTCACATATGCCCACATCAAAAAAGCGTTCCGGGTAACGCTCAGAAAATTCAACCAGGCCAGTACCACTGGCCATAGCCGCCGTAATAGCTACCACCTTATCATCTTCCTCAGCCCGCTCCAGTAAAAACTCACCGAAAACCTCGGTATAAGTTTTTATAGTACGGGGCCGCTGTTTACCCGTACTTATATCAAAAGGACCAATACCATGAAAACGGTCCGGGTCATTTAAAGCCGGTTGGTAGCCCCGCCCTTTTTGGGTAATGGTATGTACCAGCACCGGACCTTTCATTTTTCTTACATTGGCCAGAACGGTAATCAGTTCCTCCAGGTTATGACCATTAACCGGACCGATATAGGTAAAACCCAGTTCCTCAAACAGTATTCCGGGCACCATGAAATACTTCACCATATCCTTGAACCTGCCTGCTGCCCGGGCTATATTAGGGCCAATTCCGG
>CAZAZH010000249.1:0-1695 GCA_964489585.1 uncultured Syntrophomonas sp. | reverse complement strand
TGGCAGGTATGAACATAACTCCCCCGGTATTCTTTAGAGGAGAATTTATTAAATCGTATGCCAGTATTAGTCGCCATACCGGGCGTATGACCATAGATGTAGCCTGGCATATAGGTGGATCCAAGGTTTATGTAGAATGCTTTTATCTTATCTTTAATCCGGATGGTATTCACAGTTTTTTTATTATAGAAAACATGCCATTAATAAAATATGAACAAGACCGTAAAATATTGCCCGAGATGATAGAACTAAACCTGGAGGAGACCTGCTATCTTATACAGGAGTCATTCAATCTTAATGTTGCTAATATGAGTCGACCCGCCCTGGGTAAATTCTTGTATCAGAAATACCTGGATTTAAATATAAACCAACAAAATTACGAATGGATTAAGAACCTCTTACGAAGAATATCAGCTCGTTTAACCCCACGCCAGGTTATTAACAGCTTTTTTAACGCATTGGACCGTAACGATTTTGCTTATATATTTTCACTCTTATCCGGGCGCCAGCTGTCGCCGAATGTCTTTTTTGAACGATTTGCCGAGTTGATTAATCCTGACGCGATGATTCTGGAAGCTGAGGCCAAAGATGTACAAGGATCACGAAATACTGCCCGAGTAACGGCCTCATTGACCAGGGTGGAAAATCACAAGTTTTATAATTGCCAATACCGATTCTACCTGTTGCACGAATCAGGTTATTGGTCTATTGGAGATATAGAAAAGTGCAGTTACCAATTAATAGATCCGGATTCAGACCAATCACCTTTGAATCGGCTGCTTTTCTGCCGGGTATATGAAATAATAGATATAGAAGGGCTCTTTGAAGCACTGGACCGCATAGATAACATTAGGGAAATTGAGGAATTACCCTATGGTACTCACCTGCGCATCAGCTATTTTGATGATAATTATAACCATGGAATATCCTTTATGAGCGGTGTTATTGCCGACATAATCCTGAACGGCGATGAATTAGTAGTTATGTCGCAAAACTCTGCTACCATAAGTGACATCGACCATTTATTTAATGAGCAGTTGGTTGTGGCAGTAATCCCCCAGGGTGACTATGAAGTGAGTATGATGACTGCCTATACTTATCTGGGAGGACAGTATAATAACTTTGAAGATTTGTTATATCAGGGAGAGGATAATCCTATCTATGATGATGGCATGCGCTTGATTACCACCCGTTACCTGGTAAAAGACCGGGAGCGGGTAGTAAAACGAATAGAAGAACTAAAGACTATTAAGATAAAACTGGATAATAGTTACACCCTGTATTATCAAATCGTCAAACAAAACGGCAGCAGTAATTTTTTTGCCGAATACTTACTCGGTCCCAGTTGGGTAAATGTATCGGCTTTTGGTGAGCGGGATATAAACCTGGCCCGACAGGAATTCGAGGAACAGATGTATGGGTGTTTAGAGTTTGACGGTATGGAAGTCAGAAATGAAGGCTTTTTTGATATATTAACCACTGATATTAAAAGGGAATACCCGGAGTTAGAACCGCAGTTAAAAGAAATTTATCTGGATAAGTGGTATCATAGCCAGTTAAGCGCCTTAAGCGGAATGAGTCCTTCGGAAGCATGTCAGACCGAAGAGGGCAGCAGATTATTGTGGGCAATGTTTAAAAATCTAAAACAGAATAGTAAGGCCCCTTATATGCAATACCGCAAGAACATTGGTCTTA
>CAZAZH010000248.1:0-1717 GCA_964489585.1 uncultured Syntrophomonas sp. | reverse complement strand
AGCTATCAAGAAGGAGGCGATGTGTATGGCAAAAACATCAACTGTGTTTGCTCGTGTTGAGCCTGAAGTGAAGGAACAAGCTGAAATCGTATTAGATAAGCTGGGAATTCCTATGTCCAATGCCATAAATATTTTTTTGCGCCAGGTTGTCCTCCAAAATGGACTTCCCTTTGAAGTTAAGGTTTCTCAAAATAAGCCCCTTGCATATGGCGATTTAACAACAGAACAGTTCAATAAAGAAATTGAAAAAGGCCTTGCTGATTTAGCATCAGGTAGAGTTGTATCTGCGCAGAGTGTTGCGGAACGAATGCATCGGGAATATGATGTATGAGCTATAATATTATTTATACCAAAGAAGCAGAACAAGATCTTGTAGATATTTATGAATATATTGCAATAAAGCTGCTTATGCCGGAAACAGCAAAAAAACAAACCAGGCGAATTATGGAGGCAATTGAAGGTCTTAATGAAATGCCTGGGCGTCACAAACTCTTTGAAGATGAGCCGTGGCATAGCAAAGGCCTAAGAACTCTTCCGGTGGACAATTATCTCGTGTTTTACCTGGTATTGGAAGAGGGGAATACAGTTGCTATCGTAAGAATTATGTATGGTGGGCGCAATATTGACCAACAACTATCAACTATAAAAAACATTTGATTCAACAGAATAATTAATGGTATAACCCCAACCTTTAAAGGAACCGCAATTTTATCGCGGTGGTTTGCCGGAGATGCCAATATAGGTGGTTGTGACTCCTGGCACTGCAAACCTAATGCCTCACTCCTGACTCTTCACGCCTCACTCACCTTATAATTAAGCTGATACAAATCTTGACGGCGGTGCTCAAGCAGGGGTAATTGCTGCCGTATTTGCTCTACCTGCTCGAAATCAAGCTCGGCATAGATAATACCCTCTTCCTCCCCAGCTTCAGCCATAATCCGGCCCCAGGGGTCCACCACCATGGAATGGCCCCAGGCTTGATAGGAAGATTCCGGGTTGCGGGCAGGTGCAGCCGCAATAACAAAACACTGGTTATCCACAGCCCGGCTGCGCATCAGTAAATCCCAGTGGGCCTCACCAGTAGTAATCGGAAAGGAGGCAGGTACTACCATCAATTGGGCACCTTCCAGTACCGCTGCCCGGGCTAATTCTGGAAAGCGGAAATCGTAGCATATCATCAAGCTGAAGCATAATCCCTGATGCCGGATTGCAGTAATACTATCCCCGGAATTAAGGGTATCTGATTCCCTGAAGGTAATTTTACCGGGAATATTAATATCAAAGAGATGAACCTTGCGATGTCGACCCAGCAACTGCCCTTTCTCGTCGAAGACAAAACTGCTGTTGTAAAGTTTGCCCTCTCCGTCCTTTTCTATAATCGATCCTCCCACCAGTAAAACCTCATGTTCGGCTGCCAGGGAAGATAACAAACGGGTAGTTGGGCCCGGATAAGGCTCAGCATATTCGGGGAATAGCTCCGTTTGATAAGGGGAATTAAATACCTCCGGCAAAACTACCAGCTGTGCTCCTTGCCGACAGGCCTTTTTAATCATGGAATGAGCTTTTTTAAGATTAGTTTCTTTATCATCACTCACAGACATTTGAATAACGCCTACTTTTATATTCTGCATATTTTCCTCCCATATAAAGCTGCTTGTCTCTTACCGATAATATATCATAAAATGTTTAAAGGACTCATGTTATACTAAAACAAACT
>CAZAZH010000247.1:0-1727 GCA_964489585.1 uncultured Syntrophomonas sp. | reverse complement strand
TACATATTATGATTCATAGCCGGAACTACCAGCAAAGGAGAAGTATTGGCCAGAACAATGGTAGAAAGAAGGTCATCAGCCAGGCCATGGGCTACCTTGGCAATAAAATTAGCAGTAGCAGGGGCAATAACCAGTAAATCAAGCTGTTCAGCAGCCCCAACATGCTGTACTTTCCATTCTCCCGAATCGTCCCATAAGTCCACCAGCACTTCACGTCCAGAAAGGGTTTTAAATGTTAGTGGCGTAATAAATTGTGTTGCTGCTTCGGTCATAATTACTATAACATCGATGTCCTCTTTTTTAAGTTTACTAACCAGCTCGGCAATCTTATATGCTGCTATACCTCCGGTTACGCCAATGCCTACAGTTTTTGGCATACTCCTAATCCTCCTTGGCCTTGCTGTCTCCATCCTCTAATATTCGAACTTTGCCGTCCATAATCTCTTCCAGAGCCATGCTTACAACTGTTGAAAGTCGGTAATTTTCATCGTTCTTAATTTCTTCCGATAACATTCTAGCTCGGCGGGCAACTGCCACCACCACAGCATACTTACTATCCGCTACTTCCATCAGGTCCCGGGTTGAAGGTGGAATCAATCATATCACGCTCCAAATTAATATTTTTAACTTTACAACGCTCCGCGGTAATGATTGCGCATACTGTATCCACTGCAGTTTGTAACTCACGATTTAAAACTACATAGTCATAATGCTTTACTTGCGCCATTTCCCATTTGCAGGCAGCTAAACGTAATGTAATACTTTCAGGTGTATCGGTTGCACGAGTTGCCAAACGTAAAGATAGTTCTTCAATACTGGGAGGACAAATAAAAATAAATACCCCATCAGGTTTTCTTTGCTTTATTTGCAAGGCCCCCTGGATATCTATTTCTAGCATTACATCCTGTCCCCGGGTCATGCTCTCCTCTACAAATTGCCGGGGAGTACCATACATATTGTCGTAAACATTAGCCCATTCCAGCAGTTCATCATTATTAATCAACTGTTGGAATGTGTCCTCATTTACAAAATAATAATCTTTGCCACTAGTTTCACCGCTGCGTGGGCTGCGGGTGGTAGCTGAAATTGATAATTTTATATCAGTGATTTTCCGCAAAACTACGTCTTTTATGGTCCCTTTCCCTACTCCGGACGGACCTGATATTATAAATAGAATACCTTTCCTGGTCACCTTATTACCAGCTTTCGTAATTAGACATCTTCGTTACTGTCTTTGGATGTTAAGCGATTAGCCACGGTTTCGGGTTGAACTGCAGATAGTATAACATGGGCACTGTCAGCTATAATAACTGCCCTTGTTCTGCGACCGTAAGTTGCGTCGATTAAAACCCCTTTTTCTCTGGCCTCCTGAATTATTCTTTTAATAGGTGCTGATTCTGGACTGACAATAGCTATGATCCTATTAGCTGCGACAATATTACCAAAACCGATATTTACTAATTTAATGTCCATTCAAATTCCGGATTAACCGGTTTCACCTCCTGCTACTCAATATTTTGTAATTGTTCCCTGATTTTCTCCAACTCCGCTTTGACTTCAACAACCAGGTGATTCATCTCTAAATCATTGGCTTTAGAGGCAATAGTATTAATTTCACGAAACATCTCCTGTACCAGGAAATCAGACTTTCTGCCTACTGCATCTTCTGCATACATTAGTTCTTCCAGATGTTGGCTGTGGCTTTTGAGTCTAACGATTTCTTCGGT
>CAZAZH010000246.1:0-1737 GCA_964489585.1 uncultured Syntrophomonas sp. | reverse complement strand
TCTGCAGGTTGACTTCAATTTCATGACAATCCTGGGCGATATCAAATATGTTGTTTCGTCCATGTTCCAGGGTCTCCAATACCTCATTCAAAATATGATCCAGACGAGCTAGTTGTTCTGGTTGCTCATTGTCATTTATGTATTGGTTATCTCTTCCCATACCTGACCCTTCCCCTCAACACACGAGTATCGGCACAACACGGCGGAACGGCACGGGGGCCGTTCCCTACAACCCTATGTTTCTGCATATTTCTTGATAAATGGCTTCCATCATACCCTTATCATTGGCTTCGACATATACCCGGAAAAGGGGTTCGGTTCCAGAAGGACGGATCAGCGCCCAGGAGCCATCTTCCAGAACCATCTTGCTCCCCTCTACCCGGCTAAGTGTTTCCACTTTCAGGCCGGCTACCGCTTTGGGGCTATAATGGGTTATCCTATCTAGTATTAATTCCTTGTCCGCTCCGCTTACTTCGATATCCGTCCTGCGGCTGGCTACCTGCCCGTATTCCTTTACCAGTTTATTGCTTAGTCTTTCCAGACTTTCTCCGGAATAGGCTACCATTTCAACTGCCAGCAAACAGGCCAAAATCCCATCCTTTTCTGGAATATGGCCAAAAATGCTGAGCCCCCCGCTTTCCTCTCCCCCCATCATGCAAGCCTTTTCCCGCATAGCCTGGCCAATATACTTAAAACCTACCGGAGTTTCAATAGTACTTAAGCCATTTTTTCGAGCAATCCGATCTAGCATATGGGTAGTAGCCAGGCTTCGGCATACGGGTCCTCGAAAAATGCGGGTTCTTAACAGATGATCTAGCAAAATACTCATAAAACGGTTGGCGCTTACGAATTCTCCATTTCTATCTATAATTCCAAAGCGGTCGGCATCTCCATCCAGGGCCAGGCCCAGATCGCCTTCGTAGGCCAGTACCGCCCTTCTAAGATCTGATAGATTGTTTTCGGTAGGCTCAGGCAGAGCACCTCCAAATAGGGCATCCCGATAGTTGTTAATAGTCCTTATCTCACAACCCAAATCGCCCAGTAACTGATCAAGATAACCAATCCCGGCCCCAAACATAGGGTTTATTACCACTTTTAAAGGTTTTGCGTTTATAAACTCGCCCCGTACAACTTCCAATAAATGATTGCTATACCCGCGGTCTATTTCCCATTCCTCAAAAAGACCTAATTGAGCTGCCTCAGATAGATTAAGCTCATAAACTTTGCCCTCGTTAATAACCCGGTTAATCTCATTTTCTATGGCATCAGTTACATCAGGAAGAGCCGGACCGGCATATTCCGGTATAAACTTGATCCCGGAATAATAATGGGGATTATGGCTGGCAGTTATCATAATCGCTCCACCAGCTTCCTTTTCCCTTACCGCAAAGGCCGTAACTGGGGTAGGGCTAGCCTTTTTTAGCAAAAAGACCTTGATACCATTGCCTGCCAGCACCCGAGCACATTCCCGGGCAAAGTCCTCCGACATAAAACGGTTGTCATAACCTATAACAATGCCCTTTTTCGTTAAATTATTGCAGTTTATATAACTGGCCAGTCCCTGGGTTACCACCCGGCAGTTTGCAAAAGTAAAATCTCGGGCGATAATAGCCCGCCAACCGTCGGTTCCAAACTTAATCGGCGCCATCAATATCCTCCTTAAAGAGCTGTAATCAAGTCAAGCGCTTTTTACCATCTCAACCATAATATAATTTATCCAGACAATGCTTGTCAAAA
>CAZAZH010000245.1:0-1749 GCA_964489585.1 uncultured Syntrophomonas sp. | reverse complement strand
ACCCGGCTCATTTCCTGTAAGCGATTTTCCACCGATGGCATCTGGGCTGCATCTAATTTTAAAAGGACAGCGCTGGCAACCTCTTGCTCTCCCAGTAGATTATTGGCAGTACTTAGCGATACATAAGAGCCACCACCGGTCATGGGCTCATTTATGCCCATTATGGTAAGTTGAGAGATACGCGAGGGTCCAATCCCCAGCGTAGTTTCCACCCTGACTTCATCTCCCACCTGTAGCCCCAGTTTATCAGCAACCCTCTTACTAATAAGGATACCCTGATCCGGAATTTGCTGTTCCTGCCCAAATTTATCATACACTCGTTTTAACTGACTGGAAGTTTCCATTCCTACCACCACTTCATCCTCTGACTTATCTCCGACATATAGTTTTACCGGCAGCTCCATCATAGCTTCCATGCGCTGTACTTCATCCCAGCGATTCCAGTCCAAAATCTCAGTATACTTAATCGGTTCGGTAAAACGAATCAAGTAATCATAGCGGTTTATTTGCTTAAAGTTTTGGTTCATAAGATAGTCGGTAGCATCAAGAGAAAAACAGGCAAAAACTAGTAGTACCACTGAGCTTATAATCCCTAAAACAGTAACCACAAATCGTCCCCGGTTACGAAATATGGAACGCAGGCTCATCTTCCAGCTACTGCTTAACTGTTTCCATAACCAGGGCCAACTCTCCAGGAGAGTATGCCTTCCGGATGAAGGGGGCTGGGTTCGCATAGCCTCTGCCGGGTTAATGCGAATTACCGACCGGGAGGCGAAAAGCCCTGAAGCTATGCCTACCACAGATGTAATCAGGAAACTGTTCAGCACCACCCGGATATTAATGTCATTTACCAAAGCAGGCAGGTTGAAAAACTGGACATAAAGATTATTTAAAACGGCAGCCAAACCCATCCCCAGAATGCTGCCTAGAGTGGCTGCCACTAAACTGACGGCCAGGCCGTAGGCAGTATAATGCCACATTATCCGTCGGTTATTGTAACCCAGTGCTTTCATTACGCCAATGGACAGTCGCTGGGAACGAATCATGCGGGTTAGAATAATAAATTGGATTGCTGCCGCTACCAGAAAGAACATGAAGGGTATCGAACGGGCAAAAAGCTGAATACCGTCCAATTCCGCTTGTAATACAACATGACTGGATTGCTCCTTACGTGGGGAGCTGGTGATATTCCCGTAAGGTGCCAATATTTTCTCAATCTCCTGTTTAAGTTCTTCTTCATCCACCCCTGGTGCCAGATCCACCAAAATCTGATTAACCTGCCCGGGTAGCCCCAGTATCTGCTGGGCATGAAGCTGAGAAACCATTAAAATCCCAAATCGTTCCGGCTCCGGAAAAAGGGAACCTGCGTCTTTCATGGGGTAAACAAATTCAGGGCTGGTAGCAGTACCACTGACCGCCAGGGTTACTTTCTTACCATCAGCAATAAGCTCGATATCCCGGCCTGGAGCCAGGCGGTTGGCCTGGGCATATTGGGGGTCAACTAATACACTTACCTTCTCTGAGTTTTGCAGTTCAAGTTGACGGCCAGATAAAAGGTGCAGACGATTAACCTCATTGTTCATGGGCAGGGGGTAACCCGTTAAACGACCCGTTATCCTTTCATTACCTTCCTTTATAATAGGAACATCTTTTTGAATACGCCCGGTAGCCTTAACTACTCCGGGCAAAGCTTCCACTCTGGCTACCATCGATTCCGGCGCTTTAACTACCTGAAAAGTATAATCAGCA
>CAZAZH010000244.1:0-1797 GCA_964489585.1 uncultured Syntrophomonas sp. | reverse complement strand
TGAAGTTCTCATGCATTTACGTAACATAAAAAAAGTAAAACAGGAAGTTTCCATCTATGACCCTATTGGTTTTGACAAGGAGGGTAACGAGATATCCTTGCTTGATGTTCTAAGCGTCGATAATGAAATTTTTGATATGGTGGAAGCGAAAATGCAGGAAGAAAAAGTGCGGAATAAAATCGGGGTTCTTTCCCCGCGGGAGCGTCAGGTGATTGAGATGCGTTACGGACTTTTTAATGGATTGAAGGAAACTCAGCGGGAAATCGCCCGCAAGCTGGGGATATCACGTTCCTATGTGTCCCGTATAGAAAAACGAGCACTTAAGAAGTTGATTAGAGAGATTAGCGTGGAAATGTAAATAAGCTGACAGGGGGACGGTTCTCTTGTCAGATTTAATCTGACAAGAGAACCGTCCCCCTGTCAGCTTAGATATTTTATTTTTGTGATACTGGTTACTGAAGCGTTTTACATATGTAGAGCAAAATTAATTAGGGTCCAAAATTTTGTGGACTTACAGCAGGATACTTGTGGTCTGTTGGAGAACTATTAAGAAAAAAATACCTCAATATTACTGTGTCTGCATATCATGGCAAATATTTCATTAACTACCTATTTAATCCTATATCATATAAAGGAATAAACTGTAAAAGTTTAGGGGGGTGGGGGAAAGTAGCTCTAAAACAAAGGAAGATCAGGTGATTCCTTGGTGATTTTAGAGTGAAAAAAGAGGTGTTGGTAACCCAGTTGTAATTAGGAAGTTATTGGCTTTGCTCCAGATTATTTTGTAAAGGGAAAGGGGAGATTTGTGTGCTTTGTAAATCCAGGCGATCGTCGATTGCCTTGACCCTGTTATTTTTCTTTATTTTTTCTATTGCCTGCTGTATGCCGGTAGGTATGGCTGAAGACCCGGTACCACCAGCAGGAGGTACTGGCGGGGGTGTATCAGGAGGTGGTGGCGGGGGTGCGCCAGCATTACCTCTTTTAAGTATTACTCCGGAATCTATTACCGTACCTTTTGAAGGAACTATACCTATTACTATTTATGATAACGACCCAGGTCTTTGGACAGGTTCTGACCCGCTGGCTCTCCATCTGTATAATGCTGATGCCAATGGTTATGCCGTAGGCGAATCTATAGGTGGTTGGTTTTCCGCCAACGGTGGTTTTTCAGTAACAGATTCAGATTTGACGGTTGAACTTGACTGTTTACCTCTTCTTCAACCGGGTAATTATGTATTTATCATCGTAGCGCCCGACAATAATGAAGAAACTCCTACCCTTCTGGGTATGGCACGCCTTACCGTAGAAGGTGATACTGCAACTACACCGGTAACACTTACGGCAACTCCCGACCATGGTCTTCCTGGCAATACTATAAGTATTATCCTGGCTGAGCCTGTCGATAATGATCTTTGGAGCATCCAGGATCCGGTTATACCCAGGCTGGTTACCCCGGCAAATCCGACAGCGGGAGCAATGCCGGTAGAGGATGCCTATTTTGATAATGTTGTAGTTAGCGATGACAGCATCAGTGCTGATTTAAACCTGGCTGCAACCGTAGCTCCTGGTCAATATGTTATAGAAGTTTTGTTGGGTGAAGCAGTTATCGGTACAGCATTTTTCGAAGTTGATGATAATGAGCTGCCTGGCGGTACTGCTACGGCCTGGCTTAACACCAGTTCATATGAGACCGGGCAAACCTGGTCGACCGGCAGCGTTCGGGCTTCAGTAGCAAATGGCTCCCTGAAACTGGGGGTTAATGTTGAGAATGTAAGCTTCACATATGGTACTTTTGAT
>CAZAZH010000243.1:0-1803 GCA_964489585.1 uncultured Syntrophomonas sp. | reverse complement strand
GAGCCGTCGGTATCATACTGGTTATTGCCCTTTTGACTATTCCGCCTGCCATAGCGGGAGAATTCAGCCGGGGGCTAAAGGGCATGATGGGGCTTTCGGTGGTACTGGGGATTATATTTACTACTGCTGGTCTTTATTTATCTTATCTTTTTGACCTTCCCTCCGGAGCCACTATAATCCTGGTGGCAGCAACCGGGTATATTCTGGCCCTGCTTATGAAAAAGTAGATATATAAAAGGTTATCAGAAAATAGACACTGAATACACTGAAACCTATGAATTACACTGATTTATTATAAATATTAATATAGAGCCGACACCTCAAACCCTGTTTTCATGCCTTTTTGCGGCCCAGGGCCATGGGGGTTAATCAGAAAATAGGCACTGATGTTTATTGTCAGACATATTGTTTCACGTGAAACATTTATTTTCATGCATAGTTGTATCCTTTGGACATGAAGGTTTAATCAGAAAATAGAACAGGAATTAGAAGCGCCAACCTGAATTGTGATACCCATAAGGCGAAACCGCAGAACATTGGTGTGTAGGGAACGGCCCCTGTGCCGTTCCGTCATGGGATATACTCTCCGTACATCAGACTACGGCAGTCTCGAGGTGATTAAGCTTTGACTAGCATATTTCAAATAATTGGGCCGGTAATGGTTGGCCCTTCCAGTTCCCATACCGCAGGGGCAGCCAGGTTGGGAAACATTGCTCGCCATATATGCTGCGAAGAACCGATTCGGGTTGATTTTTACTTGCATGGTTCGTTTGCAAAAACCTGGAAAGGGCATGGCACCGGGAAAGCATTGTTAGGCGGCATAATGGGCATGGACCCCGCCGATGAACGCATAGCTGATTCTTTTTACCTGGCAACGGCAGCCGGTTTGCAATATAGTTTTCATACGACGGACCTGGGGGAGGTACATCCTAACAGTGTCAAAATCGTGATGCAAAGAGCAGATGGACGTATATTAGAAATGCTGGGTTCTTCCGTTGGTGGGGGTAAAGTGATAGTTTCCTCCATTAATGGTATGGACATTGAGTTTAGCGGTGACTACCCAACTATTATAACCTTTCATAAAGATCAGCCTGGTGCCGTAGCCCAGGTTAGTGAAATATTATCCCGCCATAGTATTAACATTGCTTTCCTAAAAGTTTTTCGCTCATCCCGGGGTAGCGACGCTTCCATGGTGATTGAGTGTGACCAGGAAGCGGAACCGGACCTGTTAGAGCAAATTAAAGCTCTGCAAGCAATAAAGGAAGTAATGTTTATAAATGCTGGTCTAACACCGGCCAAATAGAGGAGGGCGTACATGTATCAGTTTAGAAAGGGAACTGAGCTTTTGGATCTGTGTCAGCGTTATGAGTTGGATATTTGTGAGATTATACTACGCTGTGAAATGGAGGAAAGCGGACAAACCAGGGAGCAAATTTTAAGTTTGATGCAGAATAACCTGCAAGTAATGCAGGATTCCATAAACAGGGGACTTGATCCGGATTTGAAATCTGTCGGTGGATTGGTAGGTGGTAACGCCAGCAAGGTTCAATTTTATATGGAAAAGGACAATCTGTGCGGAAAAACTATCTTAAAAGCTATAGCCTACGCTCTGGCAGTAAGTGAATGTAATGCTGCTATGGGTAAAATAGTAGCTGCTCCAACTGCTGGTGCCAGCGGTATTTTGCCAGGTATCCTGGTAGCCCTGGCAGAGGAGAAGGGTTATTCCCAGGAGAAACTGGTTAAATCGGTTTTTGTGGCAGCAGCGATAGGGAAGATTATTGCTACCAATGCTACCCTTTCCGG
>CAZAZH010000242.1:0-1817 GCA_964489585.1 uncultured Syntrophomonas sp. | reverse complement strand
CGGACAAAATCCGGTGCTGGTTGCCTCAAAACTGGGTCATGGAAATGTTTATTACCTGGCCTTTGATCCAGGTGCCAGTCCCTTTGATAATTGGTCCGGTAACGAAAATCTGTGGCTTAATATTATTACCCAGGGTGACCCTCACCAGACCATAAGTGCACCCCACTTGCGCTCCATGATGATGGAGCAGCGGCGCCATGAGATAGGCTGGGCCCTGCGTACTATTCCGGCATCTGATTTGCCTTCGCGGGGATTGCTGGCTGCTGTATTATTACTCTACATTCTTATACTGGGGCCAGGGGCTTATCTGTTGTTGAAAAAGATTGACCGTCGGGAACTGGGCTGGATAGTCATACCCCTTATGGCTATATTGCTTTTTGGTGCTACCTATTATATGGGTTTCAAAAGTAAAGGGCGTGATGTCTTTACCCGGGTTATTTCCGTGGTACAGATGGAACCGGGATTTGATTATGCCCGGGTAAATTCATATATAGGCGCATTTGCTCCTACCCACCGGGATTTTTCCATTAATTTGAGCGGTAACTTGCTGGTAGATATATTGCCAATGGATTACTATCGGGATGGTCCGGTGATAGATAATGACAGTTTGCCGGTATTGGCCAGGGTGGAGCAGGGAGCGGATACCAGGGTTAGCTTCGATGATCTTAGCCGCTGGTCAACCCGTTCTATCGGAACCAGTAGTAGTATTTACCAGCCGGGTAATATTGAAGCTAAACTTAACAGCCAGGGTAATAGGATTACTGGTTCCATAACTAATAATACATCGCAAACCTTGAAGGATTGCATGATTTTTAGCCGCCATGGTTATCAGAAACTTAATAAGCTTAAACCCGGAGAAACGGCCCAGGTGGACCTGATGGTATATTTATCAATGCAGAACCGCCCGGTCTACTATCGTTTGTTTGAATCCTATCCCATTCATTATCCACGAGGATTTTACCCGTTCAGGGCTGAAACCAACAGTAAAATGAGGATTATGGAAATGTACTTTAATAGAGGACAAGGGCAGGATAGTGATAAATTGTTGTTTATTGGCTGGTCGGAGGAAGAGGTTAAAGGTATTTTGGATAGTAGTGGATTAGGTAAAGTGTACCCCTCCACGGCCTATATATCACCAATGCCGGTTAACCTCTTGCAGAATGATAAAGTATCGATCCCCCCCGGGATAATAAATGGTCGCATAATCGAGGTTAAGGCTAATCATTGTGAACAAAACTTACAAGGGGTTCAATTTGGTGGAGGTCCAGTTACTTTCCAGCTGGATTTGCCCTATGAACCCAGTTCTTTGCAGATAGAAAAATTTAACCTGCTAGCCCCAGTCGATAGTTTTCAAAGCGCCCGGGGGATAAAGATGGAGCTATACCAGTGGTCAACCGGAAACTGGGAAGAGGTAAAATATCAGTTAATGGGAAACCCGATTAAAGACTGGCAGAAATATTTATCTGAAAAAGGTAGCTTACGCGTAAGGATAAGCCCGTCTGCTACGGATGGTTTTGTATATTTGCAGGGAGTTACCCTTACTATGGAGGCTAAATATCAGGATCATGGTCAGCAGCCGGGTTTGACCACCGGCGAGGGGAGGTAATAAAGATGCTGCTTATAGAAAACCTGTGCAAGCAATATGGAAAACTGACCGCGGTAGATAACTTATCCCTGCAAGTAGATACCGGAGCCATATTTGGCCTGGTTGGCCCCAATGGCGCCGGTAAAACTACCACCATGAAAATACTGGCAGCGCTTTTAACCCCAACTTCAGGCAAAGCCTGGATTGCCGGTGAGGATGTCAGCGCCAACCC
>CAZAZH010000241.1:0-1819 GCA_964489585.1 uncultured Syntrophomonas sp. | reverse complement strand
GTTTTTGTTCAGCCCGTTCCACAGCCAGGGTGTGAGCGGGGATATCACGGGTAATAGTAGACCCGGCTCCGGTTATGGAATTTTCACCGATAGTTACCGGAGCTACCAGATTAGTATTACTGCCGATAAATACGCCGTCTTCCAATATAGTACGCGATTTCTTCTTACCGTCATAGTTGCAAGTAATAGTGCCGGCACCGATATTGACTTTTTTTCCTAAAAGGGCATCACCTACGTAACTGAGGTGAGGAATTTTACTCCCGGCCCCAATGATAGATTTTTTTATCTCAACAAAATCGCCCACTTTAACGTTCTCCTGTAAATCGGCCTCTGGTCTTAGATAAGCAAAGGGGCCGATATTGCAATGATTGCCTATACGGGCTTCTTTTACTCGTGAACTCTCGATTACTACATCATTACCTATGGAGGAATCATTAATGCGGGTGTAAGGCCCAATAGTGCAGTTCTCCCCAATAATAGTCTGTCCCTCAATGACGGTAAAGGGATAAATAATTGTATCTATACCAATTTTCACTGTACTGTCGATAAAAGTTGTTTCCGGAGCCATAATAGTTACCCCATTTTTCATCAATTCCTGGTTATGTCGCTGCCTAATTATGGCTTCGGCCGAAGCCATCTGTATGCGGTCATTAATCCCATGAATCTGGTCTACTTCATCGGTAGCCAGTACCGCCACTTTATGGCCATCAGTCTTTAATATGGGTAAAACATCGGTAAGATAGTATTCTCCCTGAACATTACTGCGCTCAATCCGGGAAAGTGCTGCAAAAACAGCTCCGGCCTGAAAACAGTACATGCCGGTGTTAATTTCTGTTATTTCCTTTTCTTCCGGACTGGCATCTTTTTCTTCGACAATACGCTCCAATCCTCCGTCGGCCTGGCGAATAATCCGCCCATAGCCAAAAGGGTCAGGGAGCAGAGCGCTGAGAACTGTGGCCAGGGCTTGCTGTTGCCGGTGGAAATCCAGTAGTTTTTTTAAGGTTTTTCCCTCTAAAAGCGGGGTATCTCCGGCCAAGACGACCAGGGTATTATCCGGATCAATACTACCCTGGGCCTGCATCAAGGCATGGCCGGTACCCAGTTGCTCTTCTTGTACTACAAAGCGTAATTTTTCGTCCGATAAAGCCTCTCGTACCATTTCCCGACCATGTCCTACTACCAGGATAATATCATCTATTCCGGCTTCTTTAACTGCTTTAACTACATACCATATCATGGGTTTGCCCGCTACCCGGTGTAACACCTTGGGCATTTGCGAATGCATACGCACCCCTTTGCCAGCGGCCAGTATAACTGCTGAATAGTTCACTCTATTAATTCCACCTTTGAAGTATTATAAGTTAATATATGCTTTTATATATGAGGTCGCTAATAGAAAAATACAGTCACTTGTATTATACCTTTTATCACAAAGAATGAAAATTTTTATATCACTTTATCCGACCTGTGGATGAATGCCAGGTAAGGGTGTTAAGATAAGCATATAGAGGTGATTGATAATGACCAATCGGCTACTGCTGGTGGATGATGAAGTTAAAATCCTGGATATGATCGATAATTATCTTAGACAGGAGGGGTTTGAAACTACCCGGGCGAGTAACGGTAATGAGGCTCTGGAGCTCTTTCGTAACCAGAGCTTTGACCTTGTTGTCCTGGATTTAATGCTGCCTGAACTAAACGGCCTGGAAGTATGCAAAGAAATTCGCCGTTTTAGTGAGGTCCCGATTATCATGCTGACCGCCAAAACTGATGAAATAGATAAATTACTAGGATTGGAATTAGGTGCTGATGATTATAT
>CAZAZH010000240.1:0-1829 GCA_964489585.1 uncultured Syntrophomonas sp. | reverse complement strand
AATATTTTCTGGTTACGCTCCAATACCACCTGTATATAGCGGTCCAACTGTTGGGAAATATTTTCACTTTGTATTTGTCGGTGCGAAGGTACAATAATTCGCGGAGCTATGGTCTTTATTTTTTCCACTGACTGAATTAAATCCCCTACATCGGCACTATTGCTGCTGTACCAGGGGCCGGCCGCAACTAAATCAATATCCGCACTGAACAAGATCCCTTCCTTTTCCAAGTAAAATCCGTAATGACCGCAGGTATGGCCGGGAAGGTGCACTGCTGCCAAGGAGATTTTACCCAGATTTAGCACATCTTTATCAGTAAAAGTTCCACCCAGGGGCATATGGCGAAAACCAGGTTTAGCCAGCACATCATCCGGCAGAGGGATTACCTGGCCATATGCTTCCCGAGTACCTCCCATCAATGGTTCCCACAGATGATAACCATGAAAACTAAGATACTCTTCTTCATTGCTGTAGGTTAAGCGTTCCTCATATCCCGCCATAAGCATGCTGTTTGGAAACAGACTGTCACCATGAATATGGTCAAAATGAAAATGGCTTAAGAGTGATAGCTGAACCTGGTCGCAGGGAACAGCAGCAAAAGCCCGGGCTCCAGCCCCCAGATCGATTACCGTAGGAATATCATCCTCAATATACATACAGTTGCCATATGGGTAGCGGGGTTTGGCCTCAGGGGTTACCACCCAAACATTTTGAGTCAGCGAGATAAGCACGGCTATCACTCCTGTAGGAATTATATTCCATTATTTCGCCATAAAGATGGCGGTTCCTGCAATAGGGGGTAATAACCGTCTCCATCTATCCAGGGTGGGCAAAAACATTTTTTTGCCAAGTAAGTATTTACTCAGCTTTATGATGAGTTATAATAAAACAGTAAATTTTGACCAAAGCTATTAATTAACAAAGGGATGGGACTCTTGTTCAAGGGTAATTCGCAGGGTAATATTAATAAGAAGAGTTCAGATGATCGCTACCGGGTGGAAAGAGCGCAGTTAACCGATATGGGACCCATGCTTGATTTGTGGAACGCCACTCCCGGGCTGGGCGTAGGTAAAGGTGATGGAGAGGATTCATTGCGAGATTTTATGCACAGAAACCCTTCCACCTGCCTGGTTTTGCGGATTGATGAAGATATAGTGGGTACCGTATTAGGAGGATTTGATGGGCGCCGGGGATATATATATCACCTGGCGGTACATCCGGATTACCAGGGTAGAGGATATGGAAAGGTGCTGCTCAACCAGGTAATAACTGAACTGAAATTCCTGGGAGCATTAAAAATTCATCTGTTTGTTTTTAATGATAATCAACCGGCGACCGAATTTTATCGTCATTTAGGCTGGGAGTTACGCCGGGATATTCAGGTGTTTTCCTGGGATGCTGCCCGGGATAATAAATAACCAGGAGCAGACCCTGATGTCGGCATATTTTTTATGCGAAAGACAGCCGGCCATCAGGCTACTATAAAAATATTAAGAGGTGAACTGAAATGAAAGAGGACCGCGTAATTATTATGGGTGCAGCCGGAAGAGATTTTCACAATTTTAACACCTATTTCAGGGAGAACCCGGCCTATCGAGTAGTAGCCTTTACTGCTACTCAGATTCCGGATATAGAGGGCAGATTATATCCCCCCTTGTTGGCGGGAAACAGATACCCGGAAGGGATTCCCATTTATGCCGAGGAAGAATTACCGGAATTAATTAAAAAGTATAATGTAGATCAGGTGGTTTTTGCTTATAGTGATGTTCCCCATGAATACGTCATGCATAAAGCCTCTCTGGTTATGGCCTGCGGAGCTGATTTCCGCT
>CAZAZH010000239.1:0-1846 GCA_964489585.1 uncultured Syntrophomonas sp. | reverse complement strand
CGGAAGTATCATCACCATATTTCTTGGCTATCTCCAGAGCTTCATCTATAGCTACAACTGGTTGCGAGTTCTCGTAAAACATAATCTCATACCCGGCCACCCGTATAATATTCCGGTCTACTGCCGACATACGGTTTACCGACCAGCTCTTAGCATAATTCCCGATTTCCTTATCAATCTCTTCCAAATGATCCAGGCTGCCCATAATTAAATCCCAGGAAAAACTCTGGTCCTTTTCTGCCAGGGTATTCTCCCGGAGCAGGTACTGGAATGCGCGGTGGGGGTCAGCATTAACTTGGTCAACTTGAAACAAAACCTTAAAAGCAAATTCCCGTGCCTTTCTCCTGCTCAAACCTGCTCTCCTTCCTAACTAGTGCTTATCTTTAAATATTTGTTTTAACCATTGGTCAAAATTCTTATTTTCATCTATTTTCTTGCCAATAAAAAATCCCAGGGCAATACAGACGATAATGAAAATAGTGCGCCAGAACCCATAACTGATAAACAGGATACTGGCCAATAATCCAAGCAGTATGCCTATAGCTTTGCCTCTATGCTGTTCAAATATGATTCGCAAGAGATTCTCCCACATAAGTAATGCCCCCTTTTAACTGGTGCTACTCTTAAAGCCCGGGCTCAAGTCATCAACCAGAACCTTAACTTCAGCAACTTTCAGGCCTCCTATATCCTCCAGATACTTTCTGACTACATCCTGAACATTTTTACTGAGTTCGGGAACACTTACATCCGGGTTTATCATCATATGCAAATAAACCTCCAGCCCGTCCCGGCCGTTGTTTACTACTGGCTTAATATCCTTAATCCCGTCTACCTTTTTTACTGCCTTCATTATGATGAGCTTGATGGCAGGAATGGTAATGGATACTTCCCCGGCCAGGCTGCGGTCAACCTCTACCGACTTAACCCGGGGTTGCAGTTTGATGGTGGATATAAAAACATAGATGCCCAGGGTGAGCAATATAACACCTACTATTCCCGTAATCATTCGGTTTTCGGTAGTAGACAGGGCCATTTCTATGTATTGCAGGGGTTCAGGTCGCCCTACCGCCGCGGCTATAAGCAACCCGGACAAAATAATAAGCACAAGATTATATAGAAACAGGATTAAGCGCCAGATGCTGTTCATAACTCCACCTCTTTCAATGGTTTATAATACAGATAACCCCCTGTAAAGGCAGGGGGTTGTCCATATTCATAATAGCAGCCTTATTCTATAATCAAGTCTTCCCCGATTTCTTCATTATTTCCAGCCGTTTTCTTCATCGATACACCTACAATATGAACGTTAACCGCAGAAACAGTCAAACCGGTCATGGTTTCAACTGCCATTTTAACTTCTTTTTGAACGTTTTCAGCCACATCAGGAATCTGATAACCAAATTCCACTACTATAAATATCTCAATTTTGGTCTGTTCCTCTATTACCTCAACCTTAATTCCTTTGCCGTAACTTTTTCTACCCAGTTTTTCAACCAGGTCGGTACCCCATCCACCACTCATGGAAGAAACACCTTCAACATCGGCAGCGGCCAGACCAGCAACTGTGGCTACTACTTCATCAGCAATTCTAATTGCTCCAAACTCATTGTTGATTTCCGGTTTAGCATTATCCATACTTATCCACCTCCATATTATTATATACTTGATATTTTAGCATGCAAAACAGATTTAGCAAATAACAGGTTAACTTATTCTGGAATCCTGACAAGGGGACGGTTCTCTTGTCAGCTTTTCAGTTTTAAGCTGACAAGAGAACCGTCCCCTTGTCAGCTCATTCTTCTCTGGATGAAGTTGGTGTATACCTCTCCCCGTTTAAAGAAGGCAT
>CAZAZH010000238.1:0-1850 GCA_964489585.1 uncultured Syntrophomonas sp. | reverse complement strand
CTGGTAGTTAATATACTGAAAGCTGATATCAACCCGCAAAAGGAAGGTTACCTGGTAGTGGAACTGGAGGGTAAACGGGAAAAATACAAGGCTGGAGTGGATTACCTGAAAAGCCTGGGGATTCATGTAGAACCCTTGAGTGAAACGGTAGTGTGGAGCGAAGAAATATGTATTCAATGTGGAGCTTGTCCCTCGTTTTGTCCTACCCAGGCCCTGGATTTGGACCGGGAGACCATGATGGTATCGTTTGATAACTCCAAGTGCATTGTCTGCGGTATGTGTTTGGATTGTTGCCCCACCCGGGCCATCAAGTTATATTTTGAAGTCAGGGAGGCAGTATAGGGGTATTTATAGCCTCTAGCCCATGAATAAAGAAAATTATGTAAATCGTACCTACCGTTCCCTGCATCAGGCAGGTGATATGCATTATTTTAATCTTAGAATTAAGCAAAGTGACCTTGCTATTGGAGTCGACCGGGAAAGTTACTCCGATAGCCTGGTAGCTTTATGCCGCAAAGAGCTTATAAGTTTACGGGGTCAATTAGAAGACTATATTAATCTGCAGCCAGAATTTCTCACTTCCCTGGTTCCGCTTAAACTACTTCGCGAGGCACCGGAACTGGTGAGGCAAATGGCTAAAGCGGCTGCTCTGGCCGGAGTAGGACCAATGGCAGCAGTTGCCGGCACCCTGTCGCAGGCTCTGGGTAGGAAACTTAACACCTGCTGCCTGGAGTGTATAATAGAAAATGGTGGCGACATTTATTTGCATTCCCAGCAAGAAAGACGTGTAGCTGTATTTGCCGGCCCTTCCCCTTTCAGTAACAAGATAGCTATCCGTATCTCGCCGGAGGAAACCCCTCTGGGTATATGTACTTCCTCGGGTACGGTGGGCCCCAGTCTGAGCTTTGGTGAGGCTGATGCCGTAGTAATAAAAGCCCGGGATGTGGCCCTGGCAGATGCTGTAGCTACTGCGGCAGCTAACCTGATTAAAAATGAGGATGATTTAATTAAAGCGATAGAATTCGTACAGAATATTAAGCAGGTAGCCGGTATTTTAGCGATAAAGAATGATAAATTGGCTGCCTGGGGTGAAATAGAAATAATCTCTTTGACAGGGAGGTAATAACAGTGAGAGTAGCTAAAAACGTTCTGGAACTAATTGGCCAGACCCCGGTTGTAACCCTTAATAATATGAGCTCGCAGGATAACGCCGAGGTATATGTTAAACTGGAGGGTTTTAATCCCGCCGGCAGCATCAAAGACAGACCGGGCCTGTACATGATTGAAAAGGCTGAAGAAATGGGGAGCCTACAACCGGGCTCCATTATTTTGGAGGCCACCAGCGGCAATACCGGTATCGGCCTGGCTATGGCAGCATCTATAAAAGGTTATCCTATAGTAATAGTTATGCCGGAAAATATGAGTGAAGAAAGGAAAAAGATATTACGGGCCTATGGGGCAGAATTAATACTTACACCTGCTGCCGAGGGTATGCCGGGGGCAGTTAAAAGAGCCTTAAGTATGGCAGAAGCAGATTCTCGCTACTACCTGGTAAAACAGTTTGAAAATCCCGCCAATGCTGAATGTCACGAAGTAACCACCGCCGGGGAGATTTTGCAACAGATGGGTAAAAACCTGGATGCATTTGTTTGCGGAGTAGGAAGCGGGGGAACTATAACCGGAATAGCCAGGGTATTAAAACGGGAAATTCCAGGTATCAAAATAGTGGCGGTAGAGCCTAAAAATTCTGCGGTTTTAAGTGGTAATCCGGCTGGTTCTCATAAAATTCAAGGTATTGGGGCAGGATTTATTCCCCGGGTGTTGAATTTAGAATTGGTCGACAATATTAT
>CAZAZH010000237.1:0-1882 GCA_964489585.1 uncultured Syntrophomonas sp. | reverse complement strand
ACCAGAAATAACATAAAAAAAAGAATAATGCTAGATCGGATATTATTTCTCACAATAAAGCCCTGCCTAATAATAATGACTCTGCTAATATTCTTTGCAGCAGGAGTCAATCTTATTTGCAAGCTGCTAAAACTTCATGGAAATCTTAATATACGAATTTTAGACCAGGGAGCAACCCTGGTACTATGTGATAAATAAGTACCATAATCATTAAATAGAGTGCGAGGGTTTAGGGCTGGAAATTAATTATTTATAAGGTAAAATTAGGTAAACGGGTTAAAACTATAATACCAGGAAGGGGTTTTAAAAAAATCTAACCTCTGCAGGTAAGCAGGCCAAAACTTTCTATTGAGGGAGGGGCTATATAAGTGAACTGGATGATAGAATACCAGCAAAAGCTGATTTTACCTGACCAGGCAGTCAAACATATAAAATCAGGAAACTGGGTGGATTACGGTTTGCTTTGTGGTCAGGTAAGAACTCTGGATGAAGCTTTAGCCAAACGCAAAGATGAATTAAAAGACGTTAAAATATGGAGCATGCTATCACTTTCAGCACCAAAAATAATGGAGGTTGACCCTGACGGGGAAAGCTTTGTTTGGAACTCCTGGCATTTTTCCAATCTGGACCGACAACTGTTATATAGTGGGACTCCAGCTTTCTATGGTCCCATGCGTTATTCGGAATTACCTCGCTATATCCGCGAAGAAATAGAACCTATTGATGTGGCTATGCGCCAGGTAGCTCCTATGGATAAACATGGTTACTTCAATTTTGGACCGCAGAATTCTCATAACAGGGCTGTATGTGACCGGGCAAAAATGATTATAGTTGAGGTAAATCAAAATCAATCACGTTGCCTGGGAGGTTATCATGAAGCTATCCATATTTCGGAAGTAGATTTTATTGTCGAAGGTGAAAATCCCGCCTTAAACCAGTTAAAGAATCCTACCCCTTCACCAATAGATTTAAAGGTAGCTGAATATATTACTGAAGAAATCCATGACGGTGCTTGTATTCAGTTGGGAATTGGCGGTATGCCTGGCGCGGTGGGTGATATAATAGCAGCATCTGACCTTAAAGACCTGGGCTGTCATACGGAAATGCTGGGTGATCCTTTTTTAAAAATGTACCAGGCGGGAAACCTTACCGGGCAGCGAAAAGCTATAGACCAGGGTAAAATAACCTATTCTTTCGTTTTAGGCAGCCAGGAACTATATGATTTTATCGATGATAATCCCCTGTGTGCCAGTTATCCGGTTGATTACACCAACCGCCCTTCTATCGCTGCCGCAAACGATAATCTGATAACCGTTAATAGTGCCATTGAAGTAGATCTTTATGGCCAGGTATGTTCAGAATCATGGGGAACTCGCCATATAAGTGGAACCGGGGGCCAGCTTGATTTTGTTTTGGCGGCTTACGAATCCCGTGGAGGAAAAGCTTTTATATGCCTACCCTCATGTTATCAGGATAAAAACGGGGTAATTAAATCGCGCATCGCACCTACCTTGGCATTGGGAGCCATAGTAACTGATTCTCGTACGGTGGCACATTACATCGTTACTGAATATGGAAAGTTTAATTTAAAAGGAAAAACGGTATGGCAAAGAGCCGAAGGCTTAATTAGCCTGGCTCACCCTCAATTCCGGGATGAACTTGTTGCCGCTGCCCAAAAACAGGGCATCTGGCGCCGTAGCAATAAAATATAGGGGTATATCATGGGGACGGTCCTTTTGATATATTTGTCTTAATGTGAAAATAGACACTGAAGTGGGACACAGGCTATTTTAATCGGTAGTTATGGGGTTAACGAGGTTTATTCACAGGTTTAAGTTCTTCCAGGGTAACAAAGCGATAGCCCTGCCGGGAAAGGCTGGCA
>CAZAZH010000236.1:0-1889 GCA_964489585.1 uncultured Syntrophomonas sp. | reverse complement strand
TTTCCACTGCATTCGTACCGGTAGGACCGGTAAACATTATCTTGTATTTCATTTTCCGCGGGTTCAGGATAACGTGGTTAAATTGCTTTAGGAATTCCTGCTTAGCCTCTGTAGCCATGTCAAGGCTATGAACTATACCATCACGGCTTAGATACTCTATCAGTTTTTTCTTTATTTGTGGGGGATTATGGCCATAATTAAGGGCTCCTGCTCCAGAGAAAAAATCTATATATTCCTTGTCGTTATCATCCTGGAGTCGATAGCCTTTTGCCTCGGTAAAAACTGTCGGGAAACTACGGCAGTAACTTCGTACTTCGGATTCAAACTCATTAAAAATTTTCAAATTATTCACGAAAAACATCTCCTTTCGTGCAAGGTGTTATATCAAGGGGCCTATGCGCAGCATAATTTCTTCTTCATGTTGTCCTCCTGGGAACAACCGGGAGGGGAAGCATTCCTCTTCTATGCAGTAAGTCTTAAGTTCATGAGCTAGTTGGTAGTACAGTTTATATGCGGCTTGATTGGAGGGGTTAACCGTTATCTCCAGGTAACGGCTGTTGTTGCAAACTTCTCTTGCTAACAGGTGTTTTAACATATTCATGCCTAACCGGCGGCGCCGAAATGCTTCATCTACTGCTACCTGCCAGACAAAAATTACCTCCGCTTGTTTTGGGGGATGAAAAGCCGAAATAAAACCTACTATTTTGCCATCTGCTTCGGCAACCACACAGGTATCACAAAAATATTTACTTAGTAACAGATAGCTATAGGCTGAATTTAGATCCAGTACCTGGGTAGACTTAACCAGTTCCCAGATGCCCTTTCCGTCCTCTTCAGATGGAGACCGCAAGTCAATTTCAGGTGATAATTTTTTATTGGCTTTTATAACTGATCACACTCCTGATTCTATTGTCATAATCTAGAATTCAAAAAAACCGGTCTTTCTTCTAGTCCATCACTCCTTTGTTAAAGATATTCCTTAGGAAGGATATGGTCTCTCGAAAGACCCGGGTCAGTTTTTACTATTAGGTAAAATAGGCTAAAAAACAAATGACCAAAGGAAGAAGCCTTTGGCCATCAAAAAAACAATATATGACCCTGGTCTCCCTTACACGCTTACGAGGTTAGCTGACGGATTCGGGCTAGGGATAGCCCTACTGGAAAATCCAGATTCACCCCTTTAGATAGATTGGGTCCCCCGCTCTCCGGTAAATCCGGAGACTCAGCGATATGACAAGAGTTGTATTAAATTATTCCTTGACAACTACATACAATAGTATATAATATAATGTCTTGTCAATTCAAACCGGATATACAATATTGAGCAGTCATATATACGGCTCTCCGGGTTAGACAAAGAGCCTCCTGCCTTTTTCAGGAAATTATGCCGATATGCTGGCAAATCATCCTTAAATATTTTTTTCTATCCCAAGATTGGCGACATATTTTACCGAATCCGACGATACCCCCATTTTGGACACAAGGGGACGTTTTTGTTGTGTCATTTATAGAAAGATGGAAACCACTCATAAACTTCAATGCTGTCGGAGAGCAAATAGAAAAATCCCATCCTATAGATTTACTATGGAATGGGATTTTTATTTTGCGAATTGTTCGAGTTGAGAACCAAGATCTCTACGTAATCAGGAGAATATAATTTGCGCCCCCTGGTTGACTATAAAAGTGACCAGGATTCCCAAAGCCAGGGGAATTAGGGCAGCCATAATGGTCCAGCGGGCACTGCGGGTTTCCTTAAAAATAGTATAAAGGGTGGTACCGCAGGGAAAATGGAGTAAGGAGAAAAGCATTACACAGAGGGCGGTAATCCAGGTCCAGCCATGATCCAGCAACAGGGTCCGTAATGCGTTCAGGCTATCCAGTTCCAACAT
>CAZAZH010000235.1:0-1903 GCA_964489585.1 uncultured Syntrophomonas sp. | reverse complement strand
CCCATTCAGCAGTAGGCAGACCGGAGAGATGATGGGAACCACGGTTGGATATGGCAAATGATAACATGGCACCGATGGTGGATCTGGTTTCTACACCAGTAGCAACCATGCCTTTCTGGTGGTAGACATACTTGAGAGCTTCTTCGCCCAGATCTAATCCTACCCAGTAAGGTCCTTTGGCCAGTTCGTCGCCGCAGCCTTCCCGAACTGCAATCTTGGGTATCAGTTCCAGAACTCCGTCAGCATTGCTCCAGGTCATGGGAATGCCATCGGTAAAGCTGGCATCTATAATGCCGCGATCATACCATTCCATCAAGGTAGAAAACATATTAGCCAGTTCAACGGAGTCAAAGCCGAAGTCATTGGCCAGAGTATTCATCTTCAGAACTGCTGCACCATCAGATACGAGGCATTTATGACCGAAAGCACAGGTTGTTTCATATTCGGGTCCACCGCCATGGGTAGCATATTTGCCTTCCACGTGATAAATACTGTGACAATGAATCGGGCAACCCTGACAGGCATCACGTTTCATACCCCAGCGGGAAACCAGGCCGGGACCATCCAATTCTTCGTCCTTTTCCCAGATACCACATTCCTGCCAGTTTTTAATAGGAACCATACCTGTCTGGCCTATCATTCTGGTTAATCCGGGTGTACCGTATTTGGACATAAGTTCATAAGTTGCACCATGGATGGGTCCCATGTCGGGGTCCATGATATCCTTTTGCAGATTATTACAGAGTTCCAGAAATTTTTCCGGTTCTGCTATTTTGACCGGTTTACTGCCCTTGAAAACTATGGCTTTCAGGTTTTTGGAGCCCATTACCGCACCGCCGCCGGAACGCCCCAGGCTGTTAGTCAGTTTGGTTCTGATATTGGCATATTTACAGAGATTTTCGCCGGCAGGACCAATTAACATAACTTCAACATCTTCACCATGTCTGGCTTTCAGTATATCAGTGGTATCATTGCAGCCTTTGCCCCAGAGATCATCGGCAGGCAGGAACTCAATTTTCTCGTTTTCTACGACAATATATGTCGGCCTGGCGGCTTTGCCTTTTACGATCACGGTATCGTATCCGCAGTATTTAATTGCCGGTCCTACTGCTCCACCACTATTGGCATCACCCAAACCGCTTGTTGTAAGGGGAGCAATAAAGGTAACCTGGTAGCGCCCGGAACTGGGGAATAAGGTGCCGCCCAGCGGACCAACACCAAATATTAGTTCATTTTCAGGGTCAAATGCCTGTACTTTAGCAACATTTACGTCCCTTAATAACAAATAATGGTTTAAAGAGCGACCACCGAGAAATTTTTTGTATAAGGGGGTGGCATCTTCCGTAGTGCTGCTCAAACTGGTCATGTCCAGTTTTAAGATTAATCCCATATTTCCAAATGTTTCTGCCATTATAAGCACCTCCTCCTCATTAAGCTTGTACTGGCGGGTTGTATTCTTTAAGTTTCATAAGCATGTCAGAAATCAGCAGGCTGGCCCCGTCTCTTCTCCTGTCACCGGGGACATCTTCTACATCGACATATTTGATTGCACCGGTAGGACATGCCTTGACACAGGTGGGATCTCCGTCACAAAGATCACATTTCTCCATTTTGCGAACAGCAACACTGTAGTGAGGGGCTCCAACCGGACATACCAGCATACACATTTTGCAGCCTACGCAGACATCCTGGTTAATTATCATGGCCCCGGTTACAGTGTTACGGGTAATTGCTCCAGTCTTACAGGCTTCCATACAAATGGGATCTTCACACTGCAAGCAAGTCATAGGAACAGTAATCCCCAGTCTTACCCATTCTACAACTCTCATATTGGAGAGTGCGGGACCGCATGCACCATGATGAACCAGCGAACAAGCCATTTCGCAAGTCCGGCAGCCGGCAC
>CAZAZH010000234.1:0-1906 GCA_964489585.1 uncultured Syntrophomonas sp. | reverse complement strand
TTTGCATTTTATGCCACATTGTTGAACGGGCGAAAATTTAAGGAAATCTGTAATCCTTTAGCAGGAAATAGCAATAATTAGTAGAAATTTATATTGTTTGGCTCTTAATGTCAATGTATTTAAAGTGTTTAGTGAGGTGTTTTAGCCATGGTTAAGCAAAGGAACCCCTATATAAAGCCGTTATTGCTATTACTGATATTTTTACTGGGTATAGGGGTTACAGTCCAGGCGGTTGCTACTGCCGAAGCCGCCCCGGTCTCATTGACTGAAGGTAAAGCTATAAAAAGTCCATTTAAAGATGTTTCCGCCAATGAGCCCGACCGGGTTTATATTACATACCTGAACCAACTCGGAATTATCAAGGGCTTTCCCGATGGCAACTATCATCCCGGGGAAGGACTTACCCGAGCCCAGGCAGCTGTCGTAATAGTTAAAGCTGCCGGTCTGGAAACCTCGGCGGTTACTACAAACAGTTTCAAAGACCTGCCGACATCGCATTGGGCGGCGGGTTACATCAATGCCTCAGCAGCTGCCGGATACATAACCGGCTTTCCAGATGGTAGCTTTCATCCCGAAGAAAGCCTGACCAGAGCTCAGGGGATAAGCCTCATTATGCGCCTTTGCAGCCAAAAAGAAAAAGCCCCGCTCCCAGTCCTGCAAGATATGAATTCCGGTCATTGGGCCGCAGCCGATATAGGTACCGCCTGGCTTTAGGAATGCTGGAAACCTCGAAAGACGAAAACCAAATCTATCCCGAAGCCCCAATAACCCGTGCTAATCTTGCCCGGGCCCTGGCCATTTTACTCACCAAAGCCCCTGACTTAAACCAGCAGGAACTCACAGGTAACCTCATAGTAAAAAGCGGAGATGTAATAGTCAAAAAAGCAGGCACTAGTGAAGCCAAACCTATAGCAAGCAACATTATAGTTAAGGCAGGAGATACCGTAATCACTGGAAAAGATGGGCAGGCAGAGATAAACTATCCCGACGGTAGCGGCATACTCCTTAAGCCTAATAGTCAGCTTAAGATTAAAACTGCCATCGGCAGAGCCTACATAATAAAGAGTGGAAAACCCGGAACTGCAGTAGAAGACCTGCAGATAGAACTAACCAATGGCAAACTATTTGGCGCTTTAGCCAGTAAATATACAGGTAGCCTGCAAACAGAAGAAGAAACTGCAGCTAACAACAAATACAGAAAAATAGCCAGCCGGGACAAAAACTTCGACCTTATGGCGGCCAAAACCAGCACACAGCCCTGGTACAAAACCGCCGAGAAGAAAAAAGTCAGGGTAAAAGTAGATATGCCCTGGGGCGTAGCCGCCATCAGAGGTACCTTCTGGAGTAACTATTCGAATGGCAGCGGCTGTGGAATGAGCTTGCTGCATGGAGATGGGAGCTTGACCAGCGATGGTCAGACCCAGACACTGTCTCCGGGACAGAGTTCTAGAATCAGCAGTGCTGGAGGACCACCATCACCCCCGGCTCCCATGACCCCTTCTGAAGCCCGTGACTGGGCTCAGCAAAGAGACTGGGTAGGAGAACGTGCCGGTGATATGCAAGGTAACCAGGAAGCCAGTGCCCCGAATAATCAGGGAGTTGAACAGGGCAAAGGACAGGGAGATCAGCAGGGAAACAACCAGAACGATGACCCTCTGACCAATACCCTGAATAACGCCCTTGACCAGGCTGTACAGAATGCTGCCAGTATACCCTCCGGGGGCAGCAGCGGTGGGGGTGGAGGTAGTGGTAGCAGTGGTGGTACGGTTACCACACAGGTTGCTGCTCCAACTGCCAATCCACCTACAGGAACCTATGATGCAACCATAAATGTTACATTGAGCAGTACTACCGAGGGAGCAACTATCTACTACACTACCGATGGCAGTGACCCAACTAACAGTAG
>CAZAZH010000233.1:0-1907 GCA_964489585.1 uncultured Syntrophomonas sp. | reverse complement strand
CTGGTTAACCGGGTAATACCCATTTTTGCCGACTCCTATGTAGAAAAAGAATTTGGTACCGGTGCGGTTAAGGTTACCCCTGCTCATGATCCCAATGATTTTGAAATGGGGCTGCGCCATAACCTGGAGCAGGTGGTGGTTATAGATAATCATGGCCTAATGAATGAAAATGCCGGGCGTTATCAGGGCATGGACCGTTATGAATGCCGCCGCCAGATTGTTGCTGATCTTAAAGAGCAGGGTTTTCTTATTAAGATTGAAGACATAAAGCACGCGGTGGGGCACTGCCAGCGCTGTGATACCATAATCGAGCCCCTGGTATCCAAACAGTGGTTTGTGCGCATGAAACCCCTGGCCGAGCCGGCCATAGAGAAGGTTTTAAATGGGGAAATTCGCTTTGTGCCCGAGCGTTTCACTAAAATATATATAAACTGGATGGAAAATATCAGGGACTGGTGTATATCGCGGCAATTATGGTGGGGTCATCGCATACCCGTATGGTACTGTCAGGACTGTTCAGAAATAATCTGCAGTAAAACTGATCCTGACCATTGTCCCTCCTGCTCGTCAAGTGATTTAAAGCAGGATGAAGATGTTCTGGACACCTGGTTTTCCAGTGCCTTATGGCCTTTTTCTACTCTGGGCTGGCCAGAGTCAACTACTGACCTGGATTATTTCTATCCTACTACGGTGCTGGTAACCGGGCGGGATATTATTTTCTTCTGGGTAGCTCGTATGATATTCTCTGGGATTGAACATACAGGAAAGGTGCCTTTCTACGATGTTAATATTCATGGCCTAATTCTGGACAGCCAGGGGCGCAAGATGAGCAAATCCCTGGGTAATGGTATTGATCCCATTGAGGTAATTGAAAAGTATGGGGCTGACACCCTCAGGTTTTCACTGATTACCGGAGTTACACCAGGAAATGATATACGTTTTCACTGGGAAAAGGTAGAGAATACCAGGAATTTTGCCAATAAGATATGGAATGCCTCCCGTTTCGTTATTATGAACCTGGAGGGTTATGAAAAAACAGAAATTAATCCGAATGATTATACTCTAGCGGACCGTTGGATAATCTCCCGTTTGAACCAGAGGGCTGAGGAAGTTAACCACCTGTTGGAACGTTATGACCTGGGCGAGGCTGCCAAAGTCCTGTATGATTTCATCTGGGATGAATTTTGTGACTGGTATATTGAACTGGCTAAACCCCGATTGAGTGCCTCTGCCGATAGCTCAGAAAAGTTAATAGCGCAAAATGTTTTAGTCGAGACCTTAACCGGTATATTAAGGCTACTTCATCCCTTTATGCCGTTTATAACCGAAGAAATATACCACTACCTGCCGGGACATAATGAAACTATAATGCTTGATTCCTGGCCGGTAAAGGATGATGAGCGGATATGGGAGTCTGCTCTACAAGAGATGCAGCAGATAATGAGCGCAATTCGTGCTCTACGTAATATTAGAGCCGAGTTTAACGTATCTCCGGGGAAGCAAATTAAAACGGTTCTGGTAGTTAATGATGAAGATTACCGCGAAGTGTTTACGGCCAACCAGGCCTATATTAAACAGATGGCCCGGGTTAAAGAAATGGAAATAGTAAGAGAATTGGCTCAAAAACCGGCTCAGGCAGTGTCTGCGCTTACTAACCAGGCAGAGATATACGTACCCCTGGAGGGAGTCATTGATATCGACAAGGAAATAGCCCGTCTGGAAAAAGATTTGAAGGGTACATTGGATGAACTAGCCCGGGCTGAGGGTAAGTTAAATAACCAGAACTTTATTTCCCGGGCCCCCCAGGAGGTTATTGAGAAAGAAAAGGGTAAAGCCGAAGAGGCCAGAAAATGGAAAGAGGGTATTCTACAACGTCTAGAGATTTTGAAACAAGCTTAGCCCAATAT
>CAZAZH010000232.1:0-1933 GCA_964489585.1 uncultured Syntrophomonas sp. | reverse complement strand
TATTAGAAACAAAAGAAGAAGCTGCCGATTGGCTTCTTGAAGAAATTGAAAAAATACTTGCCGAGAAAACCAAGCTGTCTGCTTAGAAAGGAGTGTTCAGTATCAAACTAAGCCAAAACAATGGTCTTATTCAGATAGACTTCAAATATGATCCCGAAACGGTGGCAGCAGTAAAAGCCCTCCCTGGCGCTAAATTCAATAAAGATCATATGGGAGCTTACTGGACGATCTCTCCACAAGTTCTGCCTCAGCTATTTGAAAAATTTAATTTAAGTCCAGGCCATTTATATCCTGATTGCATGAAATATCTACGCCCTAGCTTCAACGATACTCAGGTGGATATCAAACATGACAGGGCAAAGATAGAAGGAATACATTCTCGGAAACTGCTACAAAGCCTAAAAGACTTATGCAGTATCGAATACTCCCTGAAAGACAAAGTTATTACCGAAACTATCGGCGAAGTCATATACGAAAAAAATAATATCATAGTTTTTAAGTTTCCTCCTGGATTATATTGGAGGATTCTTGATTTTATAAGGCAATGTGGGATAAAGCCAGTTATTCATCCCTATCCTCAAAACCCGCCCCTAAGTCCTATCAGTATCAATATATCTCCACGGTACTATCAAGAAGACGCAGTAATCAAAATACTTTCTGAGCAAATAAATCGGGGAGCCCTTGTAATGGCTACCGGTGCAGGCAAAACTATGTTGGCAGCAATGATTACCGCAGCATTAGGGCTTAATACGATATTTTACACTTACTCAACTGATCTTTTGAATCAGACCGCACAAGTCTTTGAAGAAGCATTTCAGCAGAAAATAGGTCGAGTGGGAGGAGAATATTTTGATATCCAGCCCATTACGATAGCAACGGTTCAAACAGTCTATTCATGTCTTGAGTCAAAAGACGAACGCTGGGATATTCTTTCCGGTTACTTAAACGATGTAAATCTAATGTTTGTTGATGAAGGCCATATGCTGGGAGCAGAAACGCTATTTAAGGTATCTCAAATCACAAATGCTTATTATTCGTATGCGTTAACTGCTACTCCAGAACGTGAAGACGGGAAAGAACTTCTCATTGAAGCCGGTACTGGGCCAGCAATCAATATTATCAGCGAAGAAGAATTAGTAAAACAAGGCTATATACTGCCGGTTGAAGTTGAACTAATTAAAGTCGAACACGCTAAATACATAGGCCGTACTTACAACGCAAAATACAAACGGGCAATTGTTAATAATGAATATCGCAACAACTTAATATGCGATGCAGTAAAAAGACACCGGGGCAAACAAATCATAGTTCTGGTTAAAGAGATCAAGCATGGTGAAAAACTTGCCCAGCAACTAAACGCACCGTTTATACATGGATCATCTAAAGACAGAACCACAATATTAGAAGCATTTAAAAACCGGCATATTGATATTCTAGTTGCCAGTTCTATTCTTAAGCAGGGAGTAGACATACCAGAAGCTGAAGTTTTAGTTTTAGCCCACGGAGGTTCAAGTTCAGTTGAACTTATCCAGAAAATTGGCCGGGTGAGAAGGCCAGCACCTAACAAAAATAAAGGTATAGCAATAGACTTCTTTGACTACTGCCCGACTGATTCGAACGATATTTTCAAGCAGCAAGCCTACAAAAGATATGCAATATACCAACAGAAAAGCTTTGAAGTTCACCATCACACATTGGACGTACCAGCAATTGTTTGAGAACCCATGACTTAGGGTATAACCAGCTAAATAATTCTCTTAATTATTCTTGTTATATTATCTATTTACCGTAAAATTATCTTGACTATCTGGTAAAACGTAATATAATTATATTAGAAGGTCAAAAAGTTAATATAATTACCTAAGTAGGGAGGGATAATATGGCAAGGCCAGTGTTAGACATTAACTATATTGATCTGGTCGAGTTACATTCC
>CAZAZH010000231.1:0-1943 GCA_964489585.1 uncultured Syntrophomonas sp. | reverse complement strand
GACGTAAATCAAAATTCTTTCTTATTAATTCAATTATTTTTTCATCGCTGATTTTACCAGTGCCAAAGGTATCAACTGATATGGATACTGGTTGGGCTACTCCAATGGCATAAGCTACCTGAATTTCACAGCGGTCGGCAATACCGGCAGCTACGATGTTTTTTGCTACATATCGAGCAGCATAACAGGCGGAGCGGTCAACCTTGGTGGGGTCTTTGCCGGAAAATGCTCCCCCACCGTGCCGGGCCATACCCCCGTATGTATCAACAATAATTTTTCGTCCGGTTAAGCCACAGTCGCCCTGAGGTCCGCCTACTACAAAACGGCCGGTTGGATTTATAAAGAAGCGGGTGGCTTCATCCAGCATATTTTCAGGAACGCTAGCCTTTATAACCTGTTCGATTATATCCCGTTCCAGGGTCTCCCTTTCAACATCGGGATGGTGCTGGGTGGAAACAACTACGGTATCAATTCTTACCGGCTTATTGTCCTTATATTCAACGGTAACCTGGGTCTTGCCGTCAGGACGAAGGTAATCCAGGATTCCTTTCTTGCGTACTTCAGTTAAACGCTCTGCCATTTTGTGGGCCAGGTAAATAGGCATAGGCATCAAAGCATCGGTTTCATTGCTGGCATAACCAAACATCATGCCCTGGTCACCAGCTCCGATAGCCTCAACTTCAGATTCGGACATTTCGCCTTTTTTAGCTTCATAAGCTTTATTTACACCCATAGCAATATCACCGGATTGTTCGTCCAGTGAAGTTATTACTGCACATGTTTCACAATCAAAACCATATTTTGCTCTGGTATATCCAATTTCTCTTATGGTGTTGCGCACCAGTCGAGGTATATCAACATAGCAATCAGTGGTAATCTCACCGGAAACCAGAACTAAACCGGTGGTTACCAATGTTTCACATGCTACTCTGCCCATTGGGTCTTGTTCCAGTATAGCATCCAGGACTGAATCAGAAATCTGGTCAGCAATCTTGTCGGGATGGCCTTCAGTAACTGATTCCGACGTAAACAGTTTCCTTGGCATTTCCTAACCCCCTTATAATTGTATTACAACAGCTTAACTACTTTATCAAGTATGGCAGTTGCCACGTCTTGCTTGCTCATCTTGGGCAGAGATTCTATTTCACCATTGCGGCTAATAAATGTAACAATATTAGTATCACTGGCAAATCCGGCACCCTCCATAGTTACGTCATTGGCAACTATGAAGTCCAGATTCTTCGATTCTAATTTCTTTTTGGCATTGGTAATGATATTTTCAGTTTCCGCCGCAAAGCCAACCATTACCTGTGCAGGCTTTTTATTTTGGCCCAATGTTTTTAAAATATCAGTTGTTCCCGTTAAAGTTAGAACTAGTTCTTCGGATGCATTTTCACTCTTTTTTAACTTCTGCTCGGCTATGGTTTTAATTCGGAAATCGCCTACCGCTGCCGCACCGATAATGATGTCACAGATAGGCTGGTATTGTTGCATAACCTCACACATTTCCTGTGCACCCCAAACCGGGACAAACTTTACTCCCGGTGGTGGGTCTAACGGGGATTTCCCACACACCAATATTACATCGGCACCACGGGCCAGTGCATCCTGAGCAATAGCAAAACCCATTTTTCCGGTAGCGCGATTAGCAATAAATCTTACCGGGTCAATATCTTCGCAGGTAGTACCCGCGTTTACCATTAATCGTTTACCTAATAAATCTTGCTTTGGACATAATAATTTCTTAATTTCTGTATATATTTGGTCGATCTCCGGCAATCTCCCTTGACCACTTACACCACAGGCTAGATCTCCGCTATCCGGTTCCATAACTATATAACCATATTCTTTAAGCTTTTTAATGTTATCTTGAACTACCTGGTTCTTGTACATATTATGATTCATAGCCGGAACTACCAGCAAAGGAGAAGTATTGGCCAGAA
>CAZAZH010000230.1:0-1951 GCA_964489585.1 uncultured Syntrophomonas sp. | reverse complement strand
TTAGTATCCGGCTGTGGCCAAAAAACGAATGATGATGTACAAACAGGTGATAAATCCTGGACGAACGTTGAAAAACGAGGAGAGTTAATTGTCGGTATGTGTGCTCAGTATCCTCCGTTTGAATCAATTAATGAGCAAACAAAGCAACCTGAGGGATTTGATGTTGATTTAGCCAATGCACTAGGTAAAGCACTTGGAGTTAATGTAAAAATTATTGACGCAGAATGGGAAGCATTAATAGGTGGAGTTAATAAAGGCGATTATGATGTATTGATAACCTGTATGTCTAAGCAAGAATCTGCCGGCAGCAATGTTAATATGAGCGATGTTTACTATGATCTAAATGAAATTATTGTGATAAAGAAAGATAACACTTCTATTAAATCAGTAGATGATCTAAAAGATAAGATAGTTGGTGTTCAATCATCTACAGGGGCAGAAATAGCAGTAGATAGTCTGAATGGATTAAAAGAAATAAAACGTTATAACTACAACAATGATGCTTTTATCGATTTAGTAAATAATCGCGTGGACGCTGTAGTTGTAGGATATGCTTATGCAGCCTCACAGTTAAAAAACAGAACTGACTTAAAGATTGTAAATAGCCCGGTAGGGGAAACAGCAGAAATAGTTATGGTTATGAAAAAAGGTAATGATGCTCTTACTGCAAAGGTGAATGAGGCTTTAGCAACAATTAAAACAAACGGAGAATACGACCAGGCTTGCGAAAAATGGTTGAATTTATAAAATTTGGTTATGGAACTTAACTTTAATATCGTTATAAATAATTTGCCTCTGTTTTGGCAAGCTACACAAATAACATTAAAGATTGCGGTTCTAGCTTTTGTGTTTGCTCTTCTTATAGCTTTTATGGTAGGGGTCTTAAGAAGTTACAATATTCCTTCTATATTTAAGCTATTATTGTCTGCTTATGTGGAAATATTTCGTGGAACACCACTTCTGATTCAGTTGTTTTTTATTTATTATGGATTACCGTCAGTTGGAATTATAATGAATGCCTTTACAGCAGCAGTAATTGGCTTGGCTTTAAATGGCGGAGCTTATATGTCGGAATCTGTAAGAGCATCTATTATATCGGTTTCTAAAGGACAGGAGGAAGCAGCTTACTCATTAGGTTATAGTAAACTTGAGGCAATATGGCATATCATATTACCTCAAGCTTTCCGTGTAGCTATACCACCGCTTATGAACGGTTTTTCCTCTATGTTAAAAGAGACTTCGCTGGTATCTGTAATTTCCATTACAGAACTAACTCGAACAGGTAATCTAATATATTCAAGAACTTTAAAACCCTTTGAAGTGTACTTGGCCTTGGGTCTGTTTTACTTTGTTATGACATTTTCGGTAGTTTTATTGGCCAAGCAGATTGAACTAAAGGAAAAAAGATGGACGATATAAATAATCTGATTGAACTAAAAGAAATATATAAATCATTTGGAAATCAACCTGTATTACGAGGAGTATCGTTAACAATTTCGGCGGGTGAAATACTAGGTGTTATTGGCGCCAGTGGTTCGGGCAAAAGTACTTTGATTAGATGTATAAACGGCTTGGAAGATATCCAGTCTGGAGAAATAATTGTAAAAGGCCAATATATGACTAACAGAAGAAATTCTAGGGAAGCTCGAAAGATTATTGGCATTGTCTTTCAAAATTTTAATCTTTTTCCGCACTTTACTGTTTTAGAGAATATCACCAATCCCTGTCGTGTCGTTAAAAAAATGAACTCAAAAAACGCAGAAATTATGGCCAAGACATTGTTGCAAAAAGTTAAACTGGAAGACAAAATATATCAATATCCAGGCACATTATCAGGGGGAGAAAAACAAAGAGTAGCCATTGCCAGGGCCTTGGCAATGCAACCTGAGATAATGCTGTTTGACGAACCTACTTCGGCACTTGACCCTGAACTTGCATTTGAGGTTTTTGA
>CAZAZH010000229.1:0-1952 GCA_964489585.1 uncultured Syntrophomonas sp. | reverse complement strand
AATCCCAATAAAACAAATCACTGCTTAGATCCTGGCGGTAAGGTTCGGCAAAAATGCGCAGCAACGGACGGATAGCATGGTCAATGGTGAAGAAAAGTAAATCATAGCTAACGTTCATTGCAACTGCCAGTTTTTCAAAGTATTCCGTATCCAGTTGGGCAAAGGATTCGCTGATTTTATCAAAATCCATTTGTTCTATCTGGTTTTTAATCTTATTAATTGCTTCTTGAATTTCCGGTCGCTGTTCTAACATGAAATCCAGTAAACGGGTATATAAATCTTTTAAAATGCTGTCATCGATTTGAGGTTTTACCCGGGTTAACAGTGGCTTTTTGGAGGAAGCTATTATTTGGTTTAAATCATGTTTGGCAGGAGCATATAGCTTCCGGTGCTTTATGACCTCTTCGTTTTGCCAACTTTCCAATGTTTTAAAAAAATCGATATAGCCTTCAGGTAATTCAACCGGGGGGTTATTTTTTAGCAAACATGATCACTCCTCGTAAAATTTGACGCAGATTCAATTCCCCACAGGGTACACAGATGCTCTCTTTACCACAATTTAAGAACTCACATTCAAAATTAGAATTCACTTATTATCTTATCCATTATATTTACTGATAAAACAAAGGGGGGAATAATCCCCCCTCATACAGTTAATCAAGAATTACTCAGCATCGCCCTCGGCTTTATCAGCATAAGTTTCCTCATACCAAATCGGATGATGGTGCTGAGCCCAGTCATCTCTAACGGTACCTTTCCACATTCCCCAGAAGGATTCACCAGAACCAGGATGGAATGAACCCAGGTAGCCGTGCATACAAACCATAAAGGTTGCCAAAACCATAGCTATATCATGGATGGGATAGCTAACCCGAACCAGTCCTGCCGGGAATATTGACGGAAACCACATAATATAACCACTTAGGACTAGCAGTATTACGCAGGTTGGAGTTAGCATGGAGTTACCTTTTTCACCGCCGTTAAAACGCGTCTGGGGCGGCATCTTTACCGGAAATCCCAGGAACTCCAGGGGAAACTTCATGACAAATATAATATCATTTTTGCCAAAACGTAGTAAGTCTTTTATCCAATCGATAATACCTTTAAAATCGAATACTACAAATATTGCCAGGAATATCGTGAGGGTAACTGCAGCTATACGATGTACCAATCCTGCACCATTATAACCGCCGAAAATAGTAGCTAGCCAATTCGCACCGCTGTTAAGAAACAACACTAACCCGGTAAGGAGGCACAGGATAAAGGTTACCGTATGACCCCAGTGGGTCATACGGGCTACGAAGTTAAAACGCTCGACCCTTTTTACATCAGCACGGTATTCAGGAATTAACTGCATTATTCATGCCCCCCTTCAGCGTGTTCTCCGTGTTTACCAGCTAGCATCCTGGTAGTTACAAAACTGAATGCAGAACCTGCCAGTGCCAGTGGAATCAACCAGCCAACATAAGGCTGTACCCAATCTTTCCAGAACGGGATTTGAGCAGGAACTTTGGGGTCTATTGGAAGTCCAAACTTATCGGGAGTATCGGTTAAAATATAAAGTTTATTCAAACCACCCAACTCCAGTTTGCCATATATAGTGGCATTGGGGAAACCGTTGGCTCTTAAAAACTTTACCCGTTCCTCAGCCTGGGCTAACAATTCATGCCGATCACCAAAGCTAAGTGCACCTGTCGGACAAGTCCGAGCACATGCCGGGGTTAAACCTGCTTCTACCCGATCCACACAAAGGGTACATTTAGTGATCTTGTCTTCCCTTTTCCTGTATTTAGGAATATGGAAAGGACAGGCATAGGTGCAGTATTGGCAACCTATACACTTTTCCGGATCATGGTAAGTTGCTCCCCACTCAGTTTTGGTATATGCATGCCGCGGGCATACTTTCATACATGCAGGATCGAAACAGTGCATGCATTGATATTTAAGAAAAT
>CAZAZH010000228.1:0-1971 GCA_964489585.1 uncultured Syntrophomonas sp. | reverse complement strand
ATACCTGATATTAATCCCTTATGCATCGAGAATGATGGGGAAAGACGTTTTTATCAAGCGGCTCAGCAGTTACCTGATGAATATACAGTATGTTATACCTATCGTTACTGGCAAAGGGAAAGCCAGGAGGAAACTGAAAAATTCAAAGAATCGGATTTTGTTATTGTACATCCCCAGATGGGATATGTTGTGGTGGAGGTTAAACAGGGTATAATCCTTTATCGTGACGGAAACTGGTATGAATATAAAAATAATGATTATAAAATCCTGTCTAAAGATCCGATTAAACAGGCACAGGATGGTATGTTTGCTATACTGGATGAATATAAGAAACGAAGCGGTAAACCAATTTTTCCTCTTAAATTAAGATTTGCTCTCTGTTTTCCCGAAAGCACTCGACTGGAAGGAATAATCCCACCTGAATTAGATCCTAACGGGATTTTACTCTTTGATGATATAGAAAATCCATCACAACTGGATATTAAGATCCAACAACTGTTTGATCCTTTATATACTGAAAAATACGAAGCAACTGATTTCTTGATAAATACTGTCCTTGCGCCTTCTTTTAAAGTATTCAGTCGACTTGAAGATGAAATAGAACAGTTTAAAATGTCTTCAAAACATGTACTAACGGAAGAACAGGAACGGATTTTATATGAAACTGAGTTGGATTCCAGAAAGCTTTTCCTTGGACCAGCAGGTAGCGGCAAAACTTTTATTGCGATGGAAAAAAGCCGTCGCTTAGCTGCTGAAGGAAAAAAGGTTTTTGTAACCTGTTTTAATAAAAACCTGGCATCGTATCTTCAATCTGAGCTACCTGATAGTATTTTCGTTTCCCACATGCATGATTATTTTGTACAGATGGCCAGAATCTCAAATCCGGAATTGGACATACCTCAGGATCCTAAGAAACAAGATGACTTTTTCACCTATATAGCACCGTCATTGGCACTTGATTACCTAATAGAACTAGATGAGGAGGATAAATTTGATGCAATTATTATTGATGAGGGGCAGGATCTAAAAAGCGAATGGTATGATTGTCTGGATGTTGTTTTAAAGGGGAATGGCAGTCTTTTTATTTTTGCCGATCCGGCGCAGGCAATTTTTAATCAGGATATCGACAAACTAAAGAATATGCCTATTTCAAAACAACAGTTGACCAAAAACCTTAGAAATACGGGTAATATTAACGACTGGATGAGTAGTTACTTACCTGTTAAACCTTTAATTGCTACAGGTAATAGTGGCTTACCGGTAAACTATATACCATTTCACAACGCTAATGAGCAGCGGTTATTAATTGAGAAAGAGGTTGGAAGACTTGTAAGTCAGGGGATTCAACTGAAGAGAATACAGATACTATCTCCTCACGTTTTTAATAAGAGTTGTTTGGCAGGCAGGGATAAATTAAAGGAATGGCCGATCGTACATACTACTGATGTTAGTAGAAACGTATTACGATTCTCAACTATCAGGTCATTTAAAGGGTTGGAGGCCGATATTGTGTTTCTAATTGATATTACGGCTGGTAGTAGAGTCTGTACTGAGGCAGATATATATGTAGGAGGTTCACGTGCCCGGTTTCTACTGTATATTTTTCATGATGCAAATATGAAGGTAAAAGGGAAGTAAAATATATAAGAGGTGATAACAACCCGTGAAAACCATTACTGAAGAACAATTATTGAAGGCCCTGGAGTTCTTGGAACCGGAAGACCGTCGCCTGTTAAAACTACGCTTTGGAATAGATGAAGATAAGCCGGAATCCATGGAGGAGCTGGCGGTAATTTATAATTTAACCCAGGAAGAAATATATAATGAATTACGCCAGGTCGAACGACTGGCTCGAAATAAACTTAAAGATTTAGGTTATTAGACCACGCAGCAACCAGAACCCTGCAATAAGTCCGGAATGTCCGGGGACAGGCACTAAACAACCGGACATATTGCCGGTACATATCCTCA
>CAZAZH010000227.1:0-2004 GCA_964489585.1 uncultured Syntrophomonas sp. | reverse complement strand
GAGGCTCAAACCCGGCGGGAAAATATGACTGCTGATATTATTCACGAATTAAAAACCCCGCTGTCCATTTTGCGAGGTAACTTGGAATCACTGCAGAGCGGCGCCCTGGTAGCTTCGGAGGAAACCTTTCTTTCCCTGCAGGATGAGGTAATTAGGTTAACTAAATTAGTGGAAGATTTAGAAGTATTAAGCCGCTTGGAAAGCGGAAAGTTGGCATTAGACCTGCAACCCTGTGAAATGTCAGGGCTATTAGATGCCCTGTTTCCCATTATAAATACCCTGGAGATGCAGGGAAAGGTGTTTATCAGTGAGATAGCCGAGGATCTCCCCCCTCTTTATGTTGATAGGGGCAGAACTTTACAGGTGTTAATTAACCTGCTCAGCAATGCCATGCACTATACCCCTACAGGGGGTAGTATAATACTGCAGGCTAAAAAAGAGAGCGAGAGTTTTGTTCATTTGACTATAAGCGATTCGGGTAAAGGAATAGAAGAGCAAGACCTTAGGCATATATTTGACCGTTTTTACCGGGTCGATCGTTCTCGTTCACGCCGGCTAGGGGGAACCGGGCTGGGGCTGGCTATAGCCCGGGGTTTTGTTGAAGCTCAGGAAGGTACCATCTGGGCCGAAAGCACTCCAGGTAAGGGTAGTACTTTTCACCTCCTGCTGCCAGCAGTTATCCAATAGGGAGCAAATACATTTAGTTATCCCCTAAAATCTTATTTCTTGCAAATGTTTTTGGGCCAGTTCCAGGTCACTGGGTTTATCGACGTCTACGCCTACCTCGGCATAGGGAGATATTATGGCCTTACCCTTGATACCAAGGGTTTTATAGAATCTTTTCTCCACCGTTTCTATGTTTAAACTACGGGTAATATATTTCCAAACCAGGCCAAAGCCGAAGAGTTTAGCCATAGCCAGGGGATTTTTTCTACGCTCCACCAATTTTAGAGCTATTTCCAGAACCTCATCAAACAATTCCGAGCGCAGGATAAAGAGGTTACCCCCAGTAAAAATCCCATCTTTAAGTTTTACATAAGTCCGGCTAACTCCAGGAAAGCGGTTTTCATTTACTTCTTTTCGAGTTATCGGGTAGTAAAATTCAGCATCATATTGTTCTGCCTGATTTATAAAATCATTAATAGCATCAGTGGTTATAAACGGTATATCTGAAGGCATGATTAAAATTCGCTCACTAATACCTTTTTCCCTCAGTAATTCAACCCCATGGGCAAAGCTTTCAATAGCATTCTGCCCCCCATTGACAAAGAATAGCCGCTCCTGCCCGGTAAATATATTACGCAAAGCTTCGGTGGGTCCGCTAATTACAATGTTTCTAATAGCAGGAGATTGGCGCAAGGCTTGATAGACATAATAAATCATAGGGTAATTGCCTATTATAATCAGGGCTTCATTGTCGTAGGGAGCTATCTTTTTTAGTTCACCACTGCTCTCTCCCCCGGCCAGGATAATAGCATCATATTGCATTCTTATACCTCCGTTATCTTAAGCTGTGGGGAATCCGTCTTTTTTTATAGATTCAATCATGCTGTTTTCAGCATTTTCTATATGCTCCTGAGCTGCCTGCCTGGCACCCTGGATATCACGTGATTGGATAGCCTCTACTATTATACGGTGTTCTTCCAGAGACTGTTTCATTCTACCCGGATAAGCCAGAGAGGTGGCTCTAAACCTTTGGATTTGCTCACGCAAATTGTTGATTATGGAAAAAAGACGTTCATTGCGGCTGGCCCGGTAGATAGCTTCATGAAAATCAGTATCAATGGCCACCAGCCGTTCCATGTCATTTTGGGAAATAGCATCACCTTTTTCTACTAGATGCCTTTCCAGGTATTCCAGTTCCTCATCGGTTATCCGTTCCGCAGCTAAACCTGCAGCCAATCCCTCCAGTGCGGCTCGAATCTCAAATACATCAGCAATATCCTTTAAGGAAAGGTCAGCTACATAGGCTCCCTTCCGAGGAACCATAACTATAAAACCCTC
>CAZAZH010000226.1:0-2004 GCA_964489585.1 uncultured Syntrophomonas sp. | reverse complement strand
AGAAAAGTAATACAGATATATCTCTTAATATGACGGCTCTCTTACGAGGGCCGTTTTTTTATGGGCATTTTTAAAATAGGAGGAGATAAATTTGCCAGTTACTTTTATTATTGCAGCTATAGTCATGGGTGTGGTTTTCTACACTGATTACCGTTATCGAAAAATCTATAATCCTTTAGTTCTTATCGTTCTGTTATTAGGGGTATACCAGCATCACGATATATCAATCGTCAACAATATGCTTTTTGCGTTTGTGGTCTTCTTACCTTTTTTTTTAATGGGTTTAGGTGGAGGCGACTTTAAGCTTATGGTGGCATTAGCTGCGCTTTTAGGTGCTTTAAACAGCTTCATGGTTTATCTTATAGGATCTGTTTTATGTTTGATTTATATCACAATCAAAAAACTCTTCAAAGGGAAAGAAGCTTTTAAAACGCATATGCGTGAGACTGTTTTTAGTACAAAGTTATCGATTATGGGACAAACAAAGGTAGCTGGTGAATTAACGCCGGGTGAACGAATACCTTTAGGTTGCTGGTTAGCGATAGGTTACTATATCTGGTTAGGAATTATATCTTTGGGAGGAATTTGTTTGTGAATATAAACAAAGAATTGATGCTTATAATGATTATCATGGCTGCAATAGCATTTTGTATAGGGTTTAAATATCCGGTTAATACCCCAACAATAATTACTCAAAATCAGGATATTAAAAAGCTAATTACCAAAAGCTCAGTTATAGAAAAACCTGTAGAAAAAAAACTTAAAACACCTGTTGAATTTCCAGCTAATGACGAACCTGAAGAAGATATCGAAATACCCGAAGTAGTGCCTGAAGTGATACCTGAAGCATTTGGTTTTATCGATATTAATTCCAATGTTTTTAGTCAACCTATCCTTGCAGGATATTATCTTAATAATCGTGTCAATGCACAGCGGGCCGCGGAATTAATTAATGGTACTATTATTCAACCTGGTGAGCTGTTTTCGTTCAATAATGTAGTTGGTTCGCGTACAGTAAGCCGAGGTTTCGTAGAATCCAGAATTATAGTAGGGAATCGTTATCAACGAGGTGTAGGTGGCGGAGTTTGCAGAACTTCTACTGCCTTATATCAAGCTGCAAAACAGGCCGGGTTACAGATTAATGAAGTACATCGTCATAGTTTGCCAGTAGGTTATGCTTACCGTGGTCAAGATGCTGCAGTATGGTTTGGCGCGATGGATTTAAAGATAACCAATACTAGAGAATATCCTGTTAAAATATTAACAATTACTGCAGATGAGAACTTATATATTGCTATAGTAGAAGATGTTATAGATGAAGAAAACGAGGAATATTGTATAGAACAGGATATAGAACAAAACCCGGATACCTTAGAACATGATATCTTAGACGAAGATAGTGATACTGGTGAAGTACAAAATTTCAAGTGTAATGATAACAGTGAGCCTGAAATACAAAACTCGAACAACCCGCTTTAATGCGGGTTATTTTTTTGAAATATTTTAGAAAGGAGAAGCGAATTGATAAGCATAGTTGCACCCGCTTATAACGAAGAAGCGGCAATCAAAGACTTCGTTGAACAGGTGGTTGATGTAACTAGATTTTTCTTTGAATGCGGTAATTGGGAATTAATAGTCGTTGATGATGGCAGTACTGATAGAACAAAAGATATATTATATCGACTGAAGTCTGCTTATCCATTGTCAGTAATAACTCATGTAAAAAATTACGGTATGGGGAAAGCGCTGGAGACTGGTTTTAAAGCCGCCAAAGGGAACATTGTTGTTACGATGAATGCCGATTGTAGTCATGATCCTGTATTGATACCTGTTTTATGTAAGGAAATCGTATCTACTGGATGTCATGTTGCTATTGCCCCCTGCCAAGTTCAGATGGCAGGTATTCCTTTAAGAAAACGATTAGAAATTTACAATGCTGCAAACAAAGACCTTATTTCTGGATACAGGGCTTACAGGGCAAGCATAATAAAAGAATTTTCAGAT
>CAZAZH010000225.1:0-2011 GCA_964489585.1 uncultured Syntrophomonas sp. | reverse complement strand
CAATGTCAAAGAGAAGCCCTCATTTCTCCAAGTCGTTTTATTATTTCGCTGCAAATTGCTTGCGGGTCTTCAATCAAGACTTTTCACCCCTTTTATAGTTGTGATTGGCTTACTGTTGGTTCGAAATAATCATATTTCTTCTTGAGTATAACAATATCAACCCGACGATTCATGGACCGGCTTACCGCATCCTCATTGGCAACTAACGGGCGATACTCACCATACCCTATTATAGATAGGCGATCTGCCGGCATGCCAACATCTTCGTTAAGTACATGGACCACATTGGAAGCTCGCAGAACTGACAGCTCCCAGTTAGAAGGAAATCTGCTGGTATTAATAGGCACATCATCAGTATGGCCTTCTACCCGTATATAGTTAGGCAACCCGACCAGAGCTTTACCTACCTCCTGGATAATTTGTTGTGCCCTGGGAGTCAACTGATCCGAAGCGCTGGCAAAAAGCAGAGTATCCTTAAAACTTATTACCAATCCTCGTTCCTGTTCGTACACTATGATATGCTCACTTAATTTAGTAATTGCAGCATTGCCTTGACCCTCTTGCTGATTGGCTTCCATGTCTTTGGTTTTAATAAATTCGGCTATCATGCGTTTAACTTCATCCAGTTCCCCCTGCTGGGCCGGTACTGCTCCCGGTCCTTCCGGTACCTGCTGTCCTGATATACCTTCCACCAGGGAAGGGCCCTGAGTTTCCAGTACAGAAAGAGCCTGACCAGTTAAGACCACGCTAAGAGAGTTAGCTACGGCTGCGTATTTACGAGCATCCACCTGGCTCATGGTGTACATCAAGATAAAAAATATCATCAAGAGCGTAATTAGATCAGCATATGTAATAAGCCAGCGCTCCATACCGCCTTCATTTTCTGGTTCTTGTTTTTTCCGGCGCCTTGACACTTAATCACATCCTCGCCTGGGCCTGCTGTTGCTCGACTGCAGCCTCCCTGGTCTGTGGCGGCAGGAAGGTCATAAGTTTTTCCCTGATTACCCGGGGATTTTCTCCTGCCTGAATAGATAGTATACCTTCCAGGATCAGTTCCATCAAGAGAACCTCTTTGGCCGATTTAATTTTTATCTTAGTTCCAAAGGGAATCCACAAAACATTGGCCGAAGCAACACCGTAAAGAGTAGCCAGGAAAGCTACGGCAATTGCGCCGGCCAATTTGTCAGGTTCAGCTACGCTACTTAATACGTGTACCAGCCCCATAACTGTACCTATAATACCCATAGTAGGGGCAAAACCGCCTGCAGACATGAATATATCATGGCCCACTCTTTCTTTGGTTTCATAGGCCTCAATTTCCATCTCTAACATATTACGGGTAAGCTCCGGGTCAGTTCCATCTATAACCAGTTGTAATCCCCGGGCCAGGAAAGGGTTGTCTATTTCACCAAGATAGCTTTCCAAACTGAGTAAACCCTCGCGACGGGCTTTATCAGCCGTTTCTACCAGGGAATCGAGAACCGTAAGATAATCAACTTTCTTATCAGTAAATATTACTTTTAAAAAATAGGGGACAGTTTTTATTTCCTCCATAGTAAAACTAATTATAACTGCTCCGAAGGTTCCCCCAAATACGATTACAGCAGCCGTTTTTACCAGAAGCATGCCGGCGTGGCCGCCTTCCCAGAGGAAACCGCCTATTAATCCTCCTAATCCTATTAATAAACCGAGCAGAGTTGCTATATCCATTAATTAACCCCTTTTCCACAACAGTTCTTATATTTTTTACCGCTGCCGCAGGGGCAGGGCTGATTACGTCCTATTTTCTTTCCTACCCGAACCGGTTTCCTTTCCGTTTCTTCACCCTGGTTAACAAAAGTCTGGCGCTCCTGGGGCTGCTGTACCACTTTAACCCGCAGGATATAGCGTACAACGTCTTCCTTTATGCTGTAAACCATCGACTCGAAGGCATTAAAGGCTTCGAACTTGTACTCTACCAGCGGATCTCTCTGTCCGTAAGCCCGCAGGGATATGCCATTACGTAACTGAT
>CAZAZH010000224.1:0-2021 GCA_964489585.1 uncultured Syntrophomonas sp. | reverse complement strand
CATCCTCTCCTTTCCATAATGGGAGGCATAATCGTTTCCGATTATACCCTGACGGTTTATACCCCATGATTTTATCTAAAACTTTAGGCATATAAACTCGGAGAATATTATCTGCTGATAATTATAGTATATTTTCGTAACACTCGCAAAAATGTTGTCGGTATTTGTAATGTAATTTGCTTATATTGTAACTCCGTTATAATTCGATTTTATGGTTATAAACTAGCGCCGCAGCTATAAAAACTATTACCGTACCTGCGAGTATAATTAGTGTATTCATACCTACTAACTGGTTAAAAGCGGCTATACTGAAATTAGATTGATTCATATGCGGTTGGGCATAATTACCTACCTGTTGCCATAAAGGGGTCATTAATTTACCCATCAACCAGAAGGTGGCTATAAAAACGACTGCTGTTACCAGGCCGGAAAAGCGTGTTACCAGTTTACCCAGCAGCTGGCTAAAGAAACTGATAGCAATTACATAAGCCATTCCTACCAAACTCATCAGGTAAAACAAAGTCCCTGAACTAATTATAGTTTGCAGGCGGGTATCTATGCCTGAGGCCTGCGCCTGTCTTAGAGTTTCCAGCAGTCCTGGTTCGGGAAACAGTAAAAATGCTAGAATAATGCCTCCCGCAGTAACCACAACGGTACCAATAAGATACTGGGTGAGCAGTGCCAGCAGTTTGGACCCTAGAATGTTTCCTCCCTTTACCGGCAATGACAGCAGCAGGTAAATGGTATTTGAATTCCATTCCCGCCCCAGTAGTTTAAATGAGGATATAAAGGGCAGAAACCCTGCCAGACCCAGCATCATCATGGAAGGAACTATTATCATGGCAGGAAGCTCCTGGGCTTTGAAATAAAAGAATAGGTTAAGCACCAGAGTTGCTATCAGCACTACTAAAATCTCCGGACGCAGTTCCCGCATTTCTTTGCTATAGAGCTTAAAAAATTTCTTCAGGCTACTAGTTTGCATTTCTAAACGCCTCCTTCATCAGTTCTACCAGGGACATATTTCTTTCCACCCGCAAATCTTCGGCATTGCCACTAAGCTTGACTTTGCCCTTATCCAGGAAAATCACCTCATCTACCAGGCTTTCTACCTCGGCTATCTCATGAGTGGAAATAATTATAGTCTGCTCTCCTTCCCGATAATCCCTAATAAGGGTGTTAATAATCTCTTCCCGGGTTAATATGTCAATACCGGACAATGGTTCATCCATCAGCAAATAAGGTGCCCGCCGGGAAACGGTTAAAAGCAATTTGGTTTTAGCCCGTTGGCCTTTGGAAATCTTGGCAATCTTCATATTTTCCTGCAGATTGAGAAATTTAATTAATTCCCGGTATTTGGTCTCATCCCAGTCGGCATAAAAGGTACGGGTAAAATCGGCAGCCTGGGCGATGTTCATCCAGGGATAGAGATGATCGATTTCGGGCAGATAAGCCATATCCTGTTTCTTATTCTGGGGGTTTTCTCCATCCACCCTGACCTCTCCCCGGTCCGGACGATTAAGCCCCATAATAAGCTTAATACTAGTAGACTTGCCGGCACCATTAGGACCAAATAAACCAATTATTTTTCCCCTTGGAAATACAAGATTGACATCATTTAAGGCGATAATACTGCCAAACTTTTTGCTTACGTCTTTAAACTCTATCATTATTGGCGCTCCCCTTCCCTGCGAGATTGTTCTTGCTTAAGTATCCTAAACATATCCTTTTGGCTGTATCCCAGGGACTTCATTTCACTGATGAAATAGTCAACCAGGTTTACTGCCATTTCCATCTTAATCTCCTCCAGTCGACCAGCGGAAATGCTTATATAGGTTCCCTGGCCTCTCAATGTTTCTACCATATTCATACTCTCCATTTCCCGGTAAGCCCTCTGCACAGTATTAGGGTTAACCCGAACCTGTTCGGCATATTCCCGCTGTGAAGGTATCTTATCCCCTTCTTTTAGTTCCCCACGGATGAGCTTTTTCTTAAAATCATCAATTATCTGTTTATATATTGGT
>CAZAZH010000223.1:0-2056 GCA_964489585.1 uncultured Syntrophomonas sp. | reverse complement strand
GGCAGGCAGTTGCCATGCGCAGCCGCCAGGTAGAACTAAAAGAATACAACCGGGGTGAAATACTGGACCGCAACCTTCTGCCCATTACCGGTACCCAGACCTCCACGGCCCTTTACTGTCTGCCCAGGGAAATGACTAGAAATCAAACGCAGGATACTAATACCTATAGAAAGGCTGCTAAATCAGCAGAGCAAAACCTGGTAAGAACTACCCAAATATTATCCGGTATTATCGCCAGCGGGGACAGTTCGCACCTGGCCTCTGTGGAAAATAAGACAGAAACCGTAGAAAGCAAGTCGAGAACCGTCCCCACTTGCCTTTCCACCGACCTGTATACACAGCTAAAACAGGCTATGAACTCCGGCAAACCTTTTGTCCGTATAGCCTCCAACCTTACTCCCGAAGAAACCGCCCGGATCAACTCCTCTCAGCTCTCCGGGGTAGTGGCAGCCCCGGTAATTCGACGCTATCGTGAAGATGGTTTTATGGCCCACATCCTGGGTTATTGTAGTGGAGGCCAAAACCAGGAAGGCATAACCGGTCTGGAAAAACATTATGATAACATTCTCCGCGAAAACACCACCTCCCAAGAACTGACCTCGGTACTCGATGCTCGGGGCATAGCTATACAGGGCCTAATGTTTAAACTGCGCAATGAACAGGACCGCCACCGGGGAGCACTGGTTTTAACCATAGACAAACGAATACAGGAAATAGTAGAACAGGCCATGAACGAACAGGTTAAAACCGGTGCCGTAGTAGTCATGGATATAAAGAGTAGAGAAATACTGGCCCTGGCCAGCCGGCCTGCCTTTAACCCCTACGAAATCGAAGCCATTGTAAAAGACGATAAAAATGGCAGTCTCAACAACCGCGCCTTAATGGCCTATCACCCCGGCTCCATATTTAAAATCCTGGTTGCCGCCGCCGCCCTGGAAGAAAAACTGGTTAGCCCCGAAGAACAGTTTAACTGTGAAGGCAGCTATATTTTTAATGATGAGGTATCCATACCCTGTCTCAGAGAAAAAGGCCACGGGAAAATCAGCTTCTCCCAGGCTTTTTCCCTTTCCTGCAACCCCAGCTTCATTGAAACCGGCCTAAGGCTTAAACGCGCCGGTCTGCTCACCTATGCCGAAAGGCTCCATCTAACCGATGAAAAAATCCTGGGATATGGAAACTACCAGGCCAATTCTTATATTACTATTGAAAATGCCGACCCAGCTGTAGGCAATGCTTGTCTGGGCCAGGAGGGAGTAATGCTGACTCCTTTGCAGATATGCAATCTGGTAGCCACCGTAGCCGACAACGGACGCTATGCCCCACCGGTACTGGTACGGTACACCATCGACCAGGAAGGAAACAAACAAATGCTTACCCCCCCAACAAAAGAACAGGTTATCAGTCCCCAAACCGCACAAACCCTACAACAGCTCATGGAAAAAGTCGTAACCGAAGGAACTGGTAAAACTGCATCCCTAACCGAAGTCAGTGTAGCCGGTAAGACTGCCACCAGCCAGACCGGAAATTATGACCAGGAAGGAAACGAAATACTAAACACCTGGTTTACCGGCTTCTTCCCCGCCGATAACCCCCGCTGGGCCATAGTAGTACTGGTAGAAGGCGGCAAATCCGGTGCCGAAAACGCCGCCCCAGTATTCAAACAAATAGCCCACCAACTCCTACAATAACTTCGGGAATAAGTTCGGGGACTGTCCCCGAACTTATTCTAGTTTTGCGATTTTTGTGATATTGATTACTGAAAGAATTTACATTTATATACCAAAATACAAATAAGTTCTAAAATCATTTAGAACCTAGCAGGATACTTATGGTCTTCTAGAGAATTATTGAAAGAACTATTTTTCGTACAAGGAGATTCATAATTATGAAGGGAATAAACTTTTTTCACGGTATGAAAGAGGAAGACATTCAAAAAATCCTCAATACCTCAAATGAACGCCTTTATTCTCGCGGTACCATCATATTCAGCGAAGGCCAGAAAACTGACGGGATATATATTATCACCGAAGGTCTAATTAAGGTATATAAAATGAGC
>CAZAZH010000222.1:0-2066 GCA_964489585.1 uncultured Syntrophomonas sp. | reverse complement strand
CTACAATTAATACATTAACAAAGTTTGGGATGATTATTCCGTTTACACTAAAGTATGTTCAGAACCGGGAAATCGAATTGGAAATTGAATACCTGTAGATACTATTCAAAAATAGTATGGGGGTATTTTAATGCTTACTAATCAATCTCAATTCCATATTTTATTATTTCCTCTACAATTCCCAGCGGTTCTTGGAAATCTTGCAGGGTAAAGGGTTGTGGCTGTAAATCAATGCCATAATCCATGGCCTGTAAAAATAAAAAACGAAATCCTTCAATCCTTTCCATTTTTTCAAAATGGCTTGAAAAAATGGCCAGGTCAATATCACTGTCAGAAGTATATGTTCCCCGGGCATATGAACCAAAAAGAAACGCTTTTTCAACTGGAATCTGGTTCCTTATCTTGTTTATATAATCTTCTATTGTTTGCTGAATTGACTCAGGGATTGCAGCCACAAAAACACCCCCTCGGTCCTGGTTAACACCTCTTTGGCTTTTACCTCGCCAACCCTTTCCGATACCTTTTGCTTATAAGCCGGATATCGTTCAGAAATATAATAATACAATAAGTCAGCAAAAAATGGTTTATGTTCCGCAACTTTTTGGTCAAATGATTCGTTCATTACCAGGCTGCTATATTCCTCCTTACCGAAAATAGCATTTCCGATGGTTCCATACCTTTATATCACAACCTCGATACTTTCTTTTCAAATTTATTATAACATACCCACCTATTACCATCAATTTACATTTAGTGATACGGGAATCTGGGAATGACACAGGGGGACGTTTTTGTTGTGTCACCCCGTGTCGGAGTGACACACCAAAAACGTCCCCCTGTGTCATATGATGTATAAATTATTTATTGCTGGAGTATACTAAATGCAATATAATAGCAAATGATAATAGATATTATTTAGGAGGCATTGTTAATGACCGGGCTTTTAAATAACCTTTCTGCCCGTGGCTATAAAATAACTCCCCAGCGGCGTATTATACTGCAGGTGCTTAGCGACAGTCATAGGCATTTAAGTGCGGAAGAAATTGCTGACGAGGTTAAACAAATTGAACCGGGGATATCTGTAGCTACGGTCTATCGTAACCTTAACCTGCTGGTAGACATTAGTATGGTAAGCAGGTTGGATTTACATGAGGGACCGGCACGCTATGAATTAAATCAGGGGCATAACCATCATCTAGTTTGTCTGGGATGTGGTAATGCTATTAAGCTGGGTGTTTGTCCAATGCAAGGCGAAATAAAAAAAATAATAGAAGAAAGTGGTTTTGAAGTAGACAGCCACCATTTTGAGATAACTGGTTACTGCCAGGAATGCCAGGCCCGGCGCCAGAAGTCATGATAGGAGGAGAAATAATCGTGTCAAAAGGACCGTCCCCTCAACACGACTTAAGAATAAATAAAAGCAAGGTGATAGGTAAATGTTAAATTCTAAAAAACTGGCTGTTATTACAGCCCTTCTATTAATGATGGTAGTTCTGCTGGTTGGATGTAATGCGGGTAAGCAAACTTCCCAACCAGTAACGGATAACAAAAGTAAGCAAAAGCTTATAGTATTTGTCAGTATTCTGCCCCAGGCTGATTTTGTACGGCAATTGGGAGGAGACCGGGTAGAAGTAAGTGTAATGATGCCCCCCGGTGCCAATGAACATAATTATGAACCGGATACTGGTCAGTTAAAAGCCCTCAGTCAGGCTGACCTCTATGTTAAGGTAGGGCACCTGCCCTTTGAAGATGCCTGGATGGAGCGGTTTATCTCAACCAACCGGGATATGCTGGTAGCTGACTCTTCCCAATCAATAGAAATGATAGAGCATAATCCCCACATCTGGTTATCACCGCGACTGGTAAAGATCCAGGCGGAAACTATTAGTGCTGCTCTGGTGCAATTAGACCCGGAAAACAAGGATTATTACCTGCAGCAGAAACAGGTTTTCCTTAAGGAATTGGATAAATTGGATCAGGAAATAACCGCCACCTTAAGCGGAGTAAAGGATAAGAGCTTCCTGGTTTATCATCCCGCCTGGGGGTACTTTGCCCGGGATTATGGT
>CAZAZH010000221.1:0-2073 GCA_964489585.1 uncultured Syntrophomonas sp. | reverse complement strand
GGCGTAGATTATTTACCATAATCGTGGTGACTGCCAGGGAATGGTTTTTACTCCGCCGCAAAACCGCCTTGATGCGAGCATTTAACTCTCGCAGGCTAAAAGGCTTGCTGATATAATCATCAGCACCCAGTTCCAATCCTAGTAACTTATCTATTTCGTCATTTTTGGCGGTTAGCATAATAATTGGGACTTCACTAAAACGGCGGATTTCTTTACATACTTCCAGTCCATCTAGTTCCGGCAGCATTAAATCCAGGACAACAAGATCAAAGCTCTGATTACGAAACAGCTCAAGAGCCTCATTACCATTAGTCGCCCGGGTGGTCTCAAACCCCTCCCGTTTAAGATAATTATCAACCATATCCAGGATTTTAACTTCATCATCCACCAGGAGCAGCCGGTTGGTCATTGTTATTCACCCCTTATATGCTTATCTTAACATCCTTATATAACCTTCATCCAGAGGTTGAGGAAAGCGATTAAAAAATTTTCATTCCTTGTGATAAAAGGTATAATACAAGTGACTGTATTTTTCTATTAGCGACCTTACATGTAAAAGCATATATTAAACTAATTTTGATTTCTTAATTTTTAATTAAGGTTACACATCTTTACACTGATTGAATAAAGAGAAATACCTAGCAACCTTAATTACGACCAACGGAAGCATCAGTAGTACCCGTAGGTGTATTTTCTCCATAATTCAAAATTTAGAATTCTAATTGATAAGGTGGAATATTAAAGTGAAGTATTCAGTAGTTATTCTGGCTGCCGGCAAAGGGGTGCGTATGTGTTCGCAAATGCCCAAGGTGTTACACCAGGTAGCGGGTAAACCCATGATATGGTATGTAGTTAAAGCAGTAAAAGAAGCCGGAATTGATGATATTATCCTGGTGGTAGGACATGGCCGGGAAATGGTAGAAGAGACTTTAGCGGGCGAAAACCTGCGCTTTGTGGTACAAGAAGAGCAACTCGGTACCGGCCATGCCTTGATGCAGGCCCAGGATAGTATTAATCCGGATAATACCCTGGTTGTCTTGGCCGGAGATACTCCGCTTTTAGAGGGAACAACCTTAAAAAAACTCCTGGATTTCCACCAGCAGCAACAATCCCTGGCGACTGTTCTTAGCGCCCTGCTCTCTGATCCTTATGGCTATGGCCGCATTATTCGCCAGGCCGATGGAGGATTGGAGCGTATTGTCGAAGAAAAGGATGCCAGCCCGGAAGAAAAGGAAATAACAGAGATTAACACCGGTATGTACTGCTTTCAGGCCGGAGCTGTATTTGCAGCACTCGCCCGGGTTCAGCGCAGTAATGCCCAGGGAGAATACTATCTTACCGATGTTTTACCTATATTAAAAAATGATGGGCATAATGTGGCGGTACTGGCTACCGATGAAGTAGACCAGATTCATGGAATTAATGACCGGATACAGATGGCTGCGGCCGAAACCATTATTAGGCAGCGGCATAACCAGGAACTGATGAAAAACGGCGTAACTATTATGGCCCCGGAAACAACCTTTATCGATAGCGCAGTTAAAATTGGCATAGACACAGTTATTTACCCCTTTACTATCATAGAGGGACAGACTATTATTGGAGAAAACTGCACTATTGGACCTTACACTCGTATTAACGATTCCTCTATAGGTAATGATGTCGTAATCGAAAGCTCACGGATAAAAGAAGCTCGTATTGGCAATCACTGCGATATTGGCCCCTTTGCCTATCTAAGACCGGAGGCTGATTTGCAGGAGAATGTTAAAGTGGGCGATTTCGTCGAGATTAAAAAATCTATTGTTGGGGTGGGGAGTAAAATTCCTCATCTCAGTTACGTAGGCGATGCCCTTTTAGGAAAAGGTGTCAATATCGGTGCTGGCACCATTACCTGTAACTATGACGGTAAAAAGAAATCTCGCACTATACTGGAAGACCACGTATTTATTGGCAGTAATACTAATCTAGTAGCGCCGGTTACCATCGGTGAAAATTCCATAACTGGAGCCGGGTCTACCATTACCCGTGATATCCCCGCTCACACCCTGGCTGTGGAACGGGCTGAACAAAAAC
>CAZAZH010000220.1:0-2175 GCA_964489585.1 uncultured Syntrophomonas sp. | reverse complement strand
ATTTCTATACTTATACTGGGTTTTGCGGTTTTATTGACTATTAATGCCAGTGCCCTTATGAAATACCTCGAATCAGATGTAGAAATAGTAGCCTTTTTGGAAAAGGATTTAACCAAATCACAGATTACTGATGTTAAGAAAGACCTAATTGCTATTAACGGAGTAAAATCGGTTAAATTTGTTTCCCGGGAACAGGCTCTGGCCAAACTGCAAGAGAGTTATGGTGGCAAAGAATATAATCTAAAAGAGACTCTGGGTAAAAATCCGTTGCCTAACAGTTATGAAATTAAGGCCAATGATCCGCATAATGTTCCCCAGATTGCTGCCCAGGTAAAGAAAATTGACGGGATTTACAAGGTTAACTATGGGCAGGGCGTGGTAGAAAGGTTATTTAAGGTAACCCGTTGGGTACGCATTGTCAGCATGGTATTTATTGTTTTACTGGTTTTTGCGGCGGTATTTTTAATTGCTACTACTATTCGTCTGGCCATATTTGCCCGCCGTAAAGAGATTTATCTGATGAAACTAATTGGCTCTACCGACTGGTTTATTCGCTGGCCATTTTTTATTGAAGGAGTATTTCTAGGTGCAGTCGGGGGGCTTATAGCCATTTTAATACTGGCAGCAGGGTACGGTTCTTTGATTAACCACATGGATGCGCTGTTTTTCCTGCCCCTGGTTAACAGCCCTGGAATATTAAGCAATGTGTATATAAGCCTTATGATTTGTGGGGCTATTCTGGGGGTCCTGGGGACCTGGATATCGTTAAACCGATTTTTAGATGTCTAAAATAAAAAACACTTTTATAGACTAGAAGTGGAATGCCAATTGGAAAAATATCTGCGACTCGGAAAGTAATATCTTGACCTGGTGCAGGGTTAATATCGGACACTGAGTGCGGGAAACCCGCGTTAAATCATATATTTACGGGGAGGATTAAAGAGATGAGAAGGTTACAAAGTGGGGTGGCAGTTTGTTTATCATTGTTGTTTTTAATTACCGTTATTTTCCCTGTATATGCAGATAACATTCAGGAACAACAGCGGAAGTTGCAGGATGTCAACCAGCAGATTGACCGGCAGCGCAGTAGCGTAAACCAGGCACGGCAAAAGGAAAAAACAGTTGTGGGGCAGATTTCCGGCCTGGATAAGGATATTAATAAGACCGAGTCCGAGATTAAGTATATTGATGACCGTATAACTTATCTGGAACAAAATATTGATGAAATTGAAGAAGAGATAAAGGCTACTGAGGCAACGTTGGCTGAACAAAGCGATATTTTGGGTAAACGGCTGGTATTTATTTATGAAAAAGGCGGAGATGTATCCTATCTGGAAGTTTTACTAGCGGCTACTGATATTAAAGATTTTTTAACTCGCTATGATCTTTTAAATATCATAGTAGAGCAAGATGTAGATCTTATCAAATGTATAAACAAAGAGAAAAAAGAACTTTCCCTAAAAAAATGTGATTTGGAAATTAAGCAACGAGAACTGGCGAATATTCAGACTGACCAAATAGGTCAGAAGGAAATACTTGACTCCCAGAAGGAAGAAAAGCAGAAGCTTTTAGGTAGCGTTCGCCAGGAAAAGAAAAAATTGGAGCAAGCCCTTAACGAACTGGAACAGGAATCCCGGCAATTGGAGGCCATAATTCGCCAATACGAGTCGGGTAATACCAGTTCCCAGGCGGGTACCGGAACCTTTACCTGGCCTACCCCAGGATGTGCCAAGGTAACATCTGAGTATGGTATGAGGTTACATCCCATATTAGGGGAAAGAAGACTGCATACCGGGATGGACATAGCAGCACCGATGGGAGCTACCATTGTAGCGGCTGACAGCGGAACGGTTATATTTTCTGGTTGGATGTCAGGATATGGACAGGTAATAATAATAAACCATAATAACGGGTTATCTACCCTTTATGCCCATCAATCCAGTTTCCTGGTAAGCAAGGGAGTCAATGTAAGTAAGGGGCAGGCGATAGGAAAAGTAGGCAGTACGGGATGGAGTACCGGTCCTCATCTGCATTTTGAGGTCCGGGTTAATGGAACGCCTACCAATCCCAGAGCCTATGTTAAATAGGAGTATATGCAATGAGCCAGGGATCCCCTGGCTTATTTTATTTTGTTGGATAAAAGTGCAACAAATCTATATAATTAATTTGTGCATC
>CAZAZH010000219.1:0-2176 GCA_964489585.1 uncultured Syntrophomonas sp. | reverse complement strand
CTGGATGTAGAGGCGCAAAATATTGATTTACTTGCTTTTACCGGGCATAAGGGATTGCTGGGCTTGCAAGGCACCGGCGGACTTTATGTATCTTCGGGAATTGAAATAAAACCGCTAAAAGAAGGTGGAACCGGGTCTTTTTCCGAACACCTGCAGCACCCGGCATTCATGCCGGATCGCTTGGAGAGCGGAACCCCTAATACACCTGGAATAGTAGGTCTTTTAACCGGGGTTGAGTTTATCCTGCAAACCGGGAGAGAGAACATCCACCGTCATGAACAGGAGCTTACAGAAATGCTGTTGGATGGCCTTAGGGAAATTAAAGGGATAAAAATATACGGTCCACATGATAGTAAAAGACAGACGGCAGTAATTGCATTTAATATAGATGATGTAGATTGCGGAGAACTAAGCATGCAACTGGATTACCAGTATGGTATAGTTACCCGTTCCGGATTACACTGTACCCCACTGGGCCACCAGACCATCGGTACCCTGGAAAGCGGGTCCTGCCGCCTTAGCCCCGGGTATTTCACCACCAAAGAAGAAATAGAGATGGTTATCAAAGCGGTATATGGTATAAGCAAACAAACCGGGGGCTAACAACCCCCGGTTTTAAAAATTTTAGGTCTACTTACAAGCACATGTGAAAATAGTGTTTCAGTTTTATTAATTAACCATTCATTTCTGCTAAGCACACGTAACCACCGATGAAAATAGTAGCTGGGGTTAAGTTATATTGTAAAACATTCAGTGTAATTCATATTTATCAGTGTATTGAGTGTCTAGTTTCTTACTAAGGTATAAAATTCATCTTCCGGGCTTGCCATTCCAACCAGGGACGGAAATCAGGATGGGCGATAGATATTAGTTCCTTAACCCGGGTTCTTAAGTTTTGACCCTTCAAATTTGCTACCCCAAATTCGGTTACCACATATTGGACTTCGGTACGGGAAACCGTTATAAACATACCATTACTCAGGCTGGGCACTATTTTTGATTTAACTTCTCCATCCTTATCAGTATAAGTTGAATAAAGGGTGAGGAAAGATTTACCCCCTTTGGACCGCCAGGTTCCTTGAACAAAATCAAGCTGTCCACCTGTACCCGTATACTGGGTAAATCCAATCGATTCAGATGCGCATTGCCCACTAAGGTCTACTTCCATGGTCCCGTTTACCGATATCATATTATCGTTTTTGCCAATGATATAAGGGTCGTTAACAAATTTAGTAGAGTACATTTCAACCAGGGAGTTTTCATGGATAAAGTCATATAGCTTTCTGGTACCCAGGGCGAATGAGCCAATCCATTTATAAGGCATAAAATTCTTCTTGCTGCAGGTTATTACACCGGCCTCATAAAGGTCAACCATACTATCGGTCAGCATCTCTGAATGAATTCCCAGGTCTTTTTTATCCATTAGAAAATTGGCCAGTGAGTTGGGCATACTACCAATACCAATTTGAATGCAGGAGCCATCCTCAATCATATCTGCAATAAAACGGCCGATTTTCTCATCTTTATCGGTTACCGGTATATGAGGCAGTTCAACCAGGGGAATGTGATTCTCAATTACTGCAGTTACCTCGCTGATATGCAGCTGGTTGTTTCCATGGGTACGGGGCATGTTTTCATTGACCTCTACAATAATCACGCGGGGATTACTAACCTTGGCTGCTTCCCAGCCCCAGTCCACATTACAACCGGTGCTGAAAAAACCGTGTTTATCCATGGGTGATACTACCATGGTACAAGCATGAACCTGACGGCAGCGCGAAATCATATCTACAGTCTCACCCAGACGGCAGGGAGTATAAGTAAACATACCCTGGCCTATACCATGGCGGGTAGCCGGCGCCACGAAACCCGACTCAACAGTGACTTTCCCCACCAGATCCGGGTGATATAAGTCAAACCATCTCACGTCGACACCACTTACATAAAGGATATCAGTTAAATTATCTTCGCGAATTCTTTTGGCTACCGCATTAACCAGGCCTAAAGGCTGCCCATTGGAAAGAGGTGCCACTATAGCATCGCCGGATTCTAACAGTTTAGCCGCTTCGTCGGCGCTCATTAACTTTTGTTTATATAATTCCTCCCATTTATTACTCATATTACTCAATATAACTCCCCCTTTTTAATATCTAATGTTCCAAGGACCCTAAAACAA
>CAZAZH010000218.1:0-2205 GCA_964489585.1 uncultured Syntrophomonas sp. | reverse complement strand
CTGGGTATTAATACCAGGTTAATGAAAACCATAGTTATCATCTGCTGTACCCTGATGACGGCAGCATCAGTATCAGTTAGCGGCATGATTGGCTGGGTAGGGCTGGTAATACCACATTTGGCTCGAATGATTGTCGGCCCCAATTACCGGGTATTGTTGCCCGCATCTATTCTACTGGGTGGAGCCTATTTGCTGCTGGTTGATGACCTGGCTCGCCTGTTGGCCAGTATGGAAATCCCGCTGGGGATTTTGACGGCACTTATAGGGGTGCCTTTCTTTTTATATCTATTATTAAACAGTAAATGGGGATGGAAATAAGCTTTGGGGGTATAGAAATGGAATTGGAATTCAGGAACCTGAGCTGTGGATACGGGCAACGAAGAGTGATTGATGGTATTTCTCTTAGTATTAATGCCGGGGAAGTAATTGGCCTTTTAGGGGCCAATGGCTGTGGCAAAACCACCCTTATAAAGACTATACTGGGCCTATTGCCGGTTCAAGGAGGGGAGGTGCTATTAGACGGTAAAAACATTAAAAACTGGACTTCTGCCCAGATTGCCAGGGTAATTGGCTATATTCCGCAGATGCATACCCCTCCCTTTTCTTTTGAGGTTCTGGATGTAGTACTGATGGGAAGAACAGCCCATATTAAGCCCTTTGCTTCCCCATCCCCAAAAGATGTGAAAATCGCTGAACAGGCTTTAGAAATGTTGAATATTTCCTACCTGCGGGATCGAGTTTATACCGAGATAAGCGGTGGGGAGCGGCAGTTAGTATTGATTGCCCGGGCTCTGGCTCAGGAACCCAGGATTCTTATTATGGACGAACCTACGGCCAGCCTGGATTTTGGCAATCAAATCAAAGTATTAAGCCATGTTAAGCAACTGGCGGGAATGAATATGGCAGTTTTAATGTCATGTCACTTTCCCGAACATGCTTTTCTCTACTCTAATCGGGCCGTGCTCCTAAATGAAGGGAGAATTCTACACAGTGGAACCCCGGGTGAAACCATAACTGCGGAAAGATTAAAAACACTATACGGGGTAGAGGTAGATATCGTAACCGTTAAAAATCGTATGAATCAGGATTTGCGGGTTTGTATCCCTTCCAGGAACCTGGCTCTACAGGATAACCCTTTGCAATCAGTGGAAAGGAGAAAGGAGTATGCTCTCGCTTGAATAGCCAATGAGCTCATCTACAAGAACATTACCTTTAATAATTGGCCCGAATAGCGGTTATAAGTTGCATCCAGGTAGACCCAGGGGAATGGAGGTGGAAATTCTATAGTTAAATAACAAAGAATTTGGAATATATGCTTCCTCCGGTTAACTGTACCGGAGTAGGATTAGAGCATAAACAGACTGAACTATGCCCTGGTGTAAAATCATGTATTGTCAGTAAAAGCCCGTTTCTTAAAGACGGATGAATGAAAGAGGAGGAATAGAGTTGAAAAGAACAAAGAATATTATTGTATTACTGACCATACTGGCTCTGGTGCTTACCTGTTGCCTGGCCGGATGTAGTAAAGAGCAACCGCAGGAGACAGCGACTCCATCTGATCCTGGTGTACGTACTATTGTTGATGATGCCGGGCGGGAGCATACCATACCAACTCAGATAAACAAGGTGTTCTCTATCAGCCCGGTAGGTACTATTCTGTTGTATACCCTGGACCCAGAACTATTAATTGGCTGGAACTATGAACTGCGCAAAGGTGAAAAAGAATATATATTGCCTCAATACCACAGCCTGCCCAATTTAGGGGGTTGGTATGCCAAGGCTACCTGCAATATCGAAGAGCTGTTGAAGATTAATCCCGAAATAATTATTTCCGTAGGTGTGATAGATGAAATGGCGGTTTCACAGGCTAATCAGATACAGGAACAGGTTGGTATACCAGTAATCCTTATTAACGGTGAACTGGCAAAATTTGATAAGACTTATGAATTTGCCGGGAAGTTGCTAAACCAGGAGAAAAATGCTGGGAAACTGGCTGCTTACTGCAAAAAGGTAATAAGCGATGCTCAAAATAAATCCAAAACCATAGACACGGATAAGCGGGTACGGGTGTACTATGCTGAGGGTGCCGCCGGTCTGGAAACTGATCCGCGTGGATCACGCCATGTTGAAGTTTTGGAGATGGTAGGTGGAATAAACGTTGCTGAAGTTGCCATGAAAGGCGGTATGGGCATGAGCCCGGTTTCT
>CAZAZH010000217.1:0-2239 GCA_964489585.1 uncultured Syntrophomonas sp. | reverse complement strand
CTTCATAGCGCTCCTTTAAGCCCCGCAAAATGGAGATGGTATCCTCAACTGATGGTTGATCCACCATTATTGGTTGAAAGCGTCTCTCCAGAGCCGGGTCCTTTTCAATATGTTTGCGATATTCATCCAGAGTGGTAGCGCCAATGGCTCGTAATTCTCCCCGCGCCAGCATTGGTTTTAAGAGGTTGCTGGCATCCATAGCCCCTTCGGCTGCTCCTGCTCCCACAACCGTATGCAGTTCATCAATAAACAGGATAATACCACCATCCGATTGTTCCACTTCTTTCAGTACTGCCTTTAATCGTTCCTCAAATTCGCCTCTATATTTAGCTCCGGCAACCAGCGCACCCATGTCCAGGGCAATACATTTCTTACCTTTTAAACCTTCAGGTACGTCTCCGGCGGTAATACGACGGGCCAGGCCTTCAACAATGGCGGTTTTACCTACCCCGGGTTCACCGATTAAGACCGGGTTGTTCTTGGTACGGCGGGACAGGATTTCCATCACCCGGCGGATTTCCTCATCTCGTCCGATAACCGGGTCCAATTTACCATCGGCAGCCATACGGGTCAGGTCGCGGCCGTATTTCTCCAGAGCTTCATAGCTGTCTTCCGGGTTATCGCTACTTACCCTTTGGGAACCACGTACATTGCGCATAGCATTCAGGAACCTTTCCCGGGTTAGACCGGTACGGGTGAAAAGATCGCGCAGATCACTTTCTCCTTCGCTCGTTATGGCTAGAACCAGGTGTTCCACACTGACGAAATCGTCTTTTAAGTTTTGGGCTTCTTTTTCTGCCCGGGCTATGATGCGAGAAACGCTGCCACTCATATATACCGAGCCTTCATAACCGTAAACGGCTGGAATTTTATCAATTAATTTATTTAAACCATCACGGAAAGAGGGCATGTTAATCTCGGACGCTTCCAAAAAGCGTTCCGTAATGCCGCCTTCCTGTTCCAGTAAGGCCAGCATTAAGTGTTTGCCGCCTACCTCCTGATGATGTTTCGAGGCCGCCAATTGTTGAGCATCCATTAAGGCCTGGCGGGATTTTTGAGTTAACTTTTCTATGTTCATACTTATCACCTCTTCCCTTTTAACCGGCGGACTTCATCCTCCAGTTCTGCAATTCGTTCCATTAAATCACAGATTAAAATGGCCCCATTCAGGTTAATCCCCAGCGAGTCTCGCAGTCGCATTATTTTATTTATGCGCTGCAAATCGTTTTGTTCCACCTGTTCATTTACGACTTCTATTACTCCCAGTTCCTCCAAAATATCCAGGAGTCCGGGGTGGATGGAAAGCCGGGAGATAGGTAACCAATTTTCCTCAGCCGGAAATACCACGTGCAGCAGTTTCATAATTCACACCCCTATTTTTCGTAAATTGCCCGTATTTGGCGATACAGTTCTTTTTCTTCTTCCTTTATATTAGTTGCAATATTAATATTTATTTGGACATACTGGTCTCCGTTGTCTCCTTGCCGTCCGGGTAACCCCTTGCCCTTTAGCCTTAGTCTGCGACCAGCTGGTGTCCCCGGCGGAATAGTAACTCTTACTGAACCATCCAGGGTAGGAACCATAACTTTATCACCCAGAACCGCCTGGTCAGGACGCAGAGTCAATAAGTATTCTATATCCTTACCTTCTACTATAAACTGGGCGTGGGGCAGCAGCCGCACCTTAAGATACAAATCTCCGGATGGGCCGCCGCCGCTGCCTTCTCCGCCCTGGCCTTTAAGACGGATAGTACTTCCTTCTTTTACTCCCGCCGGGATTTTAACTTCTATATTACGCTGGGCAGGTACAGAACCGGTACCTCCACATTGAGTACATATTGTGCGTCCGACTATGCCCCGGCCATGACACTCGCCGCATACCTTCCCGGTTGATAGGCGTAGGGATTTATTCCCACCGTGATAGGCTTCCTCCAGGGTAAGCTCAATTTCGCTTTCTATATCCTGCCCCCGCATGGGTCCATCATAAAAAGTGCTGGTCCCCCGGTATCCTGGCTTGCTGCTACCAAAAATACTGGCAAAAAAATCGCTAAAGCCTTGAAAATCGGCAGGATCGAAATCCCCACTATAGTAATAGGTGCTGCCCGCATCGCCCGGGTCAAACTGGTCGCCATTTCTCCAATTACTACCCAGACGGTCGTATTTAGCTCGTTTGTCGGTATCGCTTAATACTTCATAAGCCTCATTAATCTCTTTAAATTTTTCCTCCGCTCGTTCCTTAT
>CAZAZH010000216.1:0-2252 GCA_964489585.1 uncultured Syntrophomonas sp. | reverse complement strand
AAAAACTGGAAGAGGCTCAAACCCGGCGGGAAAATATGACTGCTGATATTATTCATGAATTAAAAACTCCCCTGTCTATTTTGCGGGGTAACCTGGAATCACTGCAGAGCGGCGCCCTGGTAGCTTCGGAGGAAACCTTTCTGTCTCTGCAGGACGAGGTAATTCGATTAACTAAATTGGTAGAAGATTTGGAAGTATTAAGCCGCTTGGAAAGTGGAAAGCTCGCCTTAAACCTGCAGCCCTGTGAAATGTCAGGGCTACTGGATGCCCTGTTTCCCATCATAAATACCCTGGAGTTGCAGGGAAAGGTATTTAAGAGTGAGATAGCAGATAGTCTCCCCCCTCTTTATGTGGATAAGGGCAGAACTTTACAGGTATTAATTAACCTTCTCAGCAATGCCATGTACTATACCCCTGAGGGGGGTACAATAATCCTGCAGGCTAATAAAGGGAAAGAGGGTTTTGTACATTTGATTATAAGTGATTCGGGAAAGGGAATAGAGGAGCAAGACCTTAAGCATATATTTGACCGTTTTTACCGGGCAGATCGTTCTCGTTCACGCCGCCTGGGGGGAACCGGGCTGGGGCTGGCTATAGCCCGGGGTTTTGTAGAAGCCCAGGAAGGTTCAATCTGGGCCGAAAGTACTCCGGGTAAGGGTAGTACGTTTCACCTCCTGCTGCCAGCAGTCACCTAATAGGTAGCAGCTAAATTTAGTTTTTCCCCTAAAATCTTATTCCTTCCAAATGTTTTTGAGCCAGTTCCAGATCACTGGGTTTATCAACGTCTACACCCACTTCGGCATAGGGGGATATTATGGCCTTGCCCTTGATACCCAGGGTTTTGTAGAATCTTTTCTCTACTGTTTCTATGTTTAAACGGCGGGTAATATATTTCCATACCAGGCTAAAACCGAATAGTTTAGCCATAGCCAGGGGATTCTTCCTTCGCTCAACCAGTTTCAGAGCTATTTCCAAGACCTGGTCAAACAATTCCGAGCGCAAGATAAAGAGATTACCTCCGGTAAAAATTCCATCTTTAAGCTTAACATAAGTCCGGCTAACTCCGGGAAATCGAGCTTCATTAACTTCCTTTCGGGTTACCGGGTAGTAAAATTCTGCATCATATTGTTCCGCCTGGTTTATAAAATCATTAATAGCCTCGGTGGTAATAAAGGGTATATCGGAAGGCATGATTAAAATTCGCTCACTAATACCTTTTTCCCGTAGTAATTCAACCCCATGGGCAAAGCTTTCAATAGCATTCTGCCCCCCATTAACAAAGAATAGCCGATCCTGCCCGGTAAATATATTACGTAAAGCCTCGGTCGGTCCGCTAATTACAACGTTTCTAATAGCAGGAGATTGGCGTAAGGCTTCATAGACATAATAAATCATAGGGTAATTCCCTACTATAATCAGGGCTTCATTGTCATAGGGAGCTATTTTTTTTAGTTCTCCACTGCTCTCTCCCCCGGCCAGGATAATAGCATCATATTGCATTCTTATACCTCCGTTATCTTAAGCTGTGGGGAATCCGTCTTTTTTTATAGATTCAATCATGCTGTTTTCAGCATTTTCTATATGCTCCTGAGCTGCCTGCCTGGCACCCTGGATATCTCGCGATTGGATAGCTTCTACAATTATACGGTGTTCTTCCAGAGATTGTTTCATCCTACCCGGATAAGCTAAAGAAGTGGCTCTAAATCTTTGTATTTGCTCACGCAAATTGTTGATTATAGTAAAAAGACGTTCATTGCGGCTAGCCCGGTAGATAGCTTCATGAAAATCAGTATCAATGGCCACCAGCCTTTCCATGTCATTTTGAGAAATAGCATCGCCTTTTTCTACCAGATGCCTTTCCATATACTCCAGTTCTTCGTCGGTTATCCGTTCCGCAGCTAACCCTGCAGCCAGTCCCTCCAGTGCGGCCCGAATCTCAAATACATCGGCAATATCCTTTAACGAAAGGTCAGCCACATAGGCTCCCTTCCGAGGAACCATAACTATAAATCCCTCCAATTCCAATTTACGCAGGGCCTCTCGTACAGGAGTACGAGAAACCCCCAGTTCTTCTGCCAGTTGTATCTCCATCAGCCTCTCCCGTGGCTTTAAGCTACCATTAATGATGGCTTCCCTTATTGCCTCCAGAACCATTTCCCGCAGGGGTTTATAAGATTCAAGATTTACTGGTAATAGCCTTTTAGCTTGCATATTTAATCACCTCTTTTATAGGATGAAAGCAGGTATATTTC
>CAZAZH010000215.1:0-2252 GCA_964489585.1 uncultured Syntrophomonas sp. | reverse complement strand
GGGACGGTTCTTTTGCTTCCATTAATGGAAGCAAAAGAACCGTCCCCTTGCTTCCCTGTTAAATAAATTTTTGAGGTGTGAGAGATGGAAATTATTAGTGGAACAAAGATTGCTGCAGAGATTCGGGAGGGGTTACGAGAGGCTAATGAAAAGGAAGGTATTAGGCCGGTCCTGGCTGTAATCGTAGTAGGAGATAACCAGGAAAATCTGGTTTATGTGGGGTTGAAGGAAAAGGCGGTTGCCTCTATAGGCGGAGAGACCAGGCTGATAGTAATGCCGGAAAACAGCAGCAAACAAAATCTGATACATACCATTAACGAGCTTAATCAGGATAGTAGTATAGATGGCATTTTACTACAGTTACCCATGCCGGATCATTTAGAGAAAGATAAAGAAGAAATCTTATCGGCTATTAAGCTGGAGAAAGACGTAGATGGATTTACCCCCGTTAGCCGGGGTTTGTTAGCCGGCGAAGGAGCCTGCTTTGTCAGTTGTGCGGCTTTAGCCTGTTTGGAAGTTATAGATCGGGTTTATCCGGAATTACAAGGAAAAAGAGTAGTACTGGCCGGGGATTCCTTTGATGTTATAGTTCCTTTAGCCATTATTTTGCTTAAACGGGGTTGCCCGGTCAGCATATACCCCCATTACCAGAAAGGCCTGGTAAAACTTGCGGATATACTGGTGGTTGAAAAAGGCGGCCCGGAGATAATTAAAGGTACAGATATAACGGGAAATCCGCTTATTATTGATGCCGGCTTTTATTGGGAGTCGGGGCACAGCTGCGGTAATGTGAAACGTGATTCAGTGGAGTCCAATGAGGGATACCTGCTACCGGTTCCCGGTGGACTGGGACCGGTTCTGATTGCCAAACTATGTGAAAACTTATCCCGGGCAGCACGCCAACGCGGGGTGACAGGGGACGGTTCCTCTGTCACCTAATTTAAAAGGTGACAGAGGAACCGTCCCCTGTCACCTTCAGACATGGGAGATTATCATGAAGGAATATTTGAGTGTTAGCCAATTAAATAACTATATAAACCGGCTGTTAGTCGGTGATACCATACTGCAAGATTTTTGGCTGAAAGGGGAAATATCAGGTTTCAGGCTCTACCAGCAGTCGGGCCATGCCTATTTTACTTTGAAAGACGAGGAATCAGCAGTAAGCTGTGTTATGTTTAAGAGCAAAGTCCGTCATTTGAAGTTTAAACCCGAAGATGGCATGGAAGTCCTAATCCGGGGCTCTATTGCCGTTTATGCCCGCCAGGGCAAGTATCAGATTTATGCGGAAGAAATGCAGCCTTATGGAATTGGAGGGCTGTTTTTATACCTGGAAGAACTTAAAAACCGGTTAAAGGCAGAAGGCTATTTTGACCAGGAAAAAAAGAAACCTATTCCTGCTCTGGTCAACCGGGTGGGGGTAGTTACTTCCCAGGATGGAGCAGCTTTTCAAGATATATTAAGGGTTTTAAAATTGAGGCATCCGGGGGTAGAGATTATTCTGGTGCATAGCTCAGTACAGGGGGTAGATGCTCCCTTAGAACTGGCTGCGGGAATAAAGCTTTTAAATGAGCATGCTGCTGCAGATGTTATTATTGTGGGCCGCGGAGGCGGGTCTTTTGAAGATTTGATGGCGTTTAACAGCGAAGAAGTGGTGCAAGCCATCTATGAGTCAAAGTTTCCGATTATTTCAGCGGTAGGGCACGAAGTCGACTATTGCCTGGCTGATTTGGCGGCTGACCTCCGGGCTGCAACTCCTACCCAGGCAGCCCAACTGGCAGTACCAGACATGCTGCAGTTGCAGGCAGGTATTGATGACTATCAACAACGGCTTCTACGGGCAACCAGTAACCGGATAAACCAATATAGTGAAACCCTGGATCGGGTGATGATGCGCCGGGTATGGCGGGAACCGGAAATATTACTGGGTAAGAGCGAGGAAACTTTATTTGCTCTGCAAAATGAAATGCTAGATGCCGTTTTAGAAAACTGGAAAGTAAAAGAACGTGAATTTTCGGTAATTGTTACTGCTCTGGATAAACTAAGTCCACTGAAGGTATTAAGCCGGGGTTATGCGGTGGTTCGCCAGGGAGAAAAAATCGTCCGGCAGGTACAAGAGGTTACACTGGGTACTTCGCTGCAAATCGATTTGTACGATGGAATAATGGATGTTACGGTAGATAACAGGGAGAGGGTGGAGCGATGGAAGAGATGAAGTTTGAAGATGCCCTGAAAAGGCTGGAGGATATTGTGGA
>CAZAZH010000214.1:0-2264 GCA_964489585.1 uncultured Syntrophomonas sp. | reverse complement strand
CCCATAACGGAGTTTTCCCCGGTAAGACCACCGGGGCCAATTTTAAGGGCATTCAGGCCCTCTTCGATTCTGGCTTCCAGCTCGGCCCCGCGCGGATTACTATTGCGAGAACCTATAGGACGCAGCAAAGCTTTTTTAGATAATTTAGCAGCCACCTCTACTGAACCAGCGATACCAATACCGACCAAAAGAGGCGGACAGGCATTAATACCATAAGAAGTTATCTGGTCAAATACCAATTTTACAACACCTTCATATCCTTCCAAAGGCATCAGCACTTTGGCGACTCCAGGAAGGCTGCAGCCACCCCCGGCCATATATACATAGATTGTCGTTTCATCGCTATCAGGGACAATCTCCCAGTCAATCCAGGGGATTCTCTTACCCACATTGTTGCCGGTGTTTTTCTCATCAAAAACCTCAACTGCGTTATGGCGCAGCGGACCCAGAACGGTAGCTTTTTTCACTGCTTCAACCAGGCAATCCTCTATCTGGTTAATCAGCGGAAACCTGGTTCCAACCTGTACAAAATACTGAATCACGCCAGTATCCTGACACAGTGGGCGATTCAATTCGTCTGCGAATTTTAAATCCTCAAACATAGCATCGTAAACTATTTTAGCCAGGGCGGTATCTTCCTTTTCCCGAAGTTCCTCTAATTTGGCATAAACATCATCAGGAAGATACTTGCCGGTATGTACCGTAAACCGGGCCATAATATCGATAAATTTTTCGCGCTGTTGGGCAGTATTCATTAATTTTTCTCCAATCGATATATTACGTTTTCTAATAGTAATGATACCAGGACTCCTATCACGAATCCATTGGCAAGGATAGGGCGCAGATATGAGGGAAAGGAAGCTACCACTTCCGGGGGTAAGAACGCCACTATAATTCCCACCAGTATCGGCAAACCTATTAAGAGGGCATGTTCGAAATAAGGCTCTTGCATAGCAGTAAAAGCTGTAGTTAGCCCTGCGGCTACCTGGGTACACATGATAAAAAGTAAGACACAACCGATAACTACCCCGGGTATAAAAGATAAGTAAAATAAGACCCGGGGCATGAAGGCCAGAGCCAACATTATAATACCAGTCGGTACCAGGGTAGAACGGGATGCGCAGCCAGTGGAAGCTATAACCCCAGGACTAAATGAAAAATTCACCGGCCCAATAACCCCCATAAATCCAGCCAGGCCGTTGCTCAAACCAGTCAATGTAATACCGCGGGTTATCCGTTTGGGCATCTCATCTGCCTGCAATACTGCTCCCACCGCCTGGATAGAGCCCAGGTCGTTAATGGAAAGGCCCAAGAAACAAAGTAAGAAAGCAATTATCAATCCAGGGTCAACTACCAGGCTGGTAGTTAATTGCTGGCCAAACCCGCTAAACAGTGGAACCCCTGCCTGACTTAAGCCCTGTTTCCAGGCCGGGTTTATGAAAAAATAAGCCAGGCTGCCGATTATCATTGCCCATAGAATGAGGGTTGATTTCCATAATCCACTAAGCCAACGCTGGGCTACAAACATGAGCAATATAAAAATCAGGGCAAACCCCAGGTGCTGGGCAGATGATATATCACCGGAACTGGTTATAATCAGCTGTAGTATAGTAGGCATCATGGTAAAAGCCACCAATAGCAAAATAACTGCTACGACTGAAGGGGTAAAAAGCTGGCGCAGGTATGCAAACAAACCACTGGCAGCTAGAAAGGTTAAGACCAGGCCACATATAAGTATGCTGGAGTAAATAGCTGCCGGTGAACTGCCCTGTGCAGCCAGGATACCGATAAGCAATACTGTTGCCGGGCCAATGACCAGCGGCAGCCGATGTCCCCATCTAATTTGCAGTAAAAGACTTACCGCCATAACTGCGAATAGTTTTTGCATATAGAGAAGCTCGGCTTCGACACTTCCCTGCATCCCACCCAGAACTTTCCCTAGAATAATTACCGCCGGAATCGTAACTGCTAACCACTGCAACCCGTAGACCAGATTTTCCTTAAACGGTGGGCGATCTTCCAGACCATATTCCAAATTCATTCTATCCCCGTCCCGTCTACTTATTCTTTATATATCACTCTACAACATTATTCCCCCAATATCTATAAAGCCTGCAATTAACCTGTTAATGTGAGAAGTTCAGCTTCGGTACTCCCCCGAATCCTCCCGAAATATAAAATAGTTAATTTGCTGGCTTGTACTTTTCCCCTTGCTCCCGAAGAAAGACCTGGAAGAATTTCTGCACACTTATTTACCAGAGTTT
>CAZAZH010000213.1:0-2273 GCA_964489585.1 uncultured Syntrophomonas sp. | reverse complement strand
GTAGATTCCAGAAGAGGAAGGCAGCCAAAGAACGATAAAACATCACCGGAAAAAGAATTAGATAAACCGGTTTTAAAAACGAGTTCTAATAACAACCATGTTGATCAAGAAAATAATATAAACAGTTCTAAACCCTCATTAGAACCCGAAGAGGAAACAGATGAAACAAAGTTTTCTTTTTACCTGGATACTCAGGGGACTGGCACATTCGTTAGTGAAACCCTACAGTTGTTAATTGCATCCGGGAAACTGTCTAACTCCGTACTTCGCTTAAATATAAGTATTGAAGAAATGTAAGGGCGTAAAGCCCTCTTTTTTTTTAGAAACAAGTCCAGGGAACTGTCCCGGGACTTATTACAACATGGTACTGCTCTTAGTTCTGCCCCCATAAGTTTGGGAAACTCTACTAGTTAATCTTCAGGTAAGTCTGATGCAGGAGGATTAGTAAGTATGTCTGGCGGATCAATACTTTGATTATTGCTTTTTTTCCTTTTCGCCACCATTATAGCTAGAATAGCGAACAAAATAATTAATGCCATCAGCAGAGCAATGTTTTTTACATTCCAAACTTCAGCTGTCATCTCAATCTCGTTCTTTTGGCCTGGCAGTAGAGTCCAAACCAACGTTTTACCATCATCTTCTGTTTTTCCAGCATTGTGGGTTAGAGCCGAAACTGGCAGGGTTAAGGCAAAACTAAAATTCATGGATTTAATCATGCTCTGTGCTATATTATCTATTTCATCAAATTCGCCTAAATCGTTATTTAACATATCGCCCATATCAAAATCCATCTTAAATTTATATCTGGTCTTAAAGAATCCTTCCTCAACTATAAGACCTTCTCCTGGCTTAATACTATTATCCATATTCTCTTGTCCAAACAGTTCCCCGCCCTTAAGCTCCTCCTGTAAATTATTTATATGTTTATCAGCTTTGAACCCAACCTTACCGTTTTCATTTAAATTAGTGATTGTAAATCCAGATTCTTTCGCATCATTTATCATCTCTGTAAAAGCATCACCATTAGTGCCATCATTGTAATCTGCTGTAAATGCTAATAATGTTGGATCCATCAGCATTTGATAAGAGAAGTCACCACTACCATCTTTGTTTACAGTCAAATGAAATTTTGCGTCAATACAACCAGATAAAGTTATTACTATAAATAATAAGAGGATTGTATAAATTAACCTGTGTTTCTTCAAATTAATTCCCCCTTTACTTTTTTGGTTTGAAATAATCAATACCCTCCCTTACATTAATCTTAATTGTGATTATTACATAGGTCCATAACATTACCGGCCCTCTCCAATACACCAGATTCCAGTTTGCCATTTTCAACCTTGAGTAACCTTTGTACCTTGCCTGGTTCAAAAACTTTAAGTATGCAATACAAAAAAACTATATAATTCCTTCGATACTTTTCTTTTATTTCCTTTAATTTTCCATTAATACCGTGATAAGCCATAACCCCATCAATTTTTTCTCTATCCATATTACTAAAGCCAATCAAAATGACATCATCCTGTCATTATCTCGCAGTATATTTATAGTACAGAATTATAGGAATGGGAGTATAGGGGATGGGTCATGAGGTGGAATCGATCTTTTATTACCGGGAGGTTCCCTGGATATATCACCATTAGCATGCACCCTTCCACTATCACGTGGGTGCTAAAAAAAAAGACCCGGCTCTCTCACCAGGTCTTTCATGCCAAATTATCCTTATTTAAAATAATACCCTCTCCACCTTAACCTTCTTCGCCGTCCAGTACTGGTCCTGCACCCACTGGTGGAACGGCACCGGGTCGTAGGTATCGGTAGGGTTATCCAGGGCTGCCTGGGCCTCCTCTATGCTGTAAAAGGTATCGGCCAGTTCACAGACCATAACCTGGTCACCCTGCATATAAGCATAGAGAGCAGCGAAGGTTCCTTTTTCAATATTATCGGCATTGATGATTACTTTCAACCGCCGTCCCGACTGGCTGAGTTCGCACTGCAGGCTTTCCTGCAGCCAGGTTACGAACAGCGGTAAAGTCATTTTCTTAGGTATCTGCACATAAACCACCCTTTCTATTCGCTTTTAATTCTGTTTGGCTCCGCATAACTATAGCCGCGGGCCGGAAAGGCACAGATGCATTCCCTTAATTCAGCTATAGCCTGGGTAAGGCCGGCCAGTTTGCTTTCTATCCGAATCAGCAGGTAAGCCGCCACCGCAATAGGAAATCCCACATTGGCAATAAAGCCGGTAAGGCTGGTCATATCCGCCATCG
>CAZAZH010000212.1:0-2312 GCA_964489585.1 uncultured Syntrophomonas sp. | reverse complement strand
TTTACTTGGAAAAGGAAGGGATCTTGTTCAGTGCGGATATTGATTTAGTTGCGGCAGGTCCCTGGTACAGCAGCAATAGTGCCGATGTAGGGGATTTAATTCAGTCAGTGAAAAAAATAAAGACCATAGCTCCGCGCATTATTGTACCTTCGCACCGACAAATACAAAGCGAAAATATTCCCCAACAGTTGGACCGCTATATACAGGTGGTATTGGAGCGTAACCAGAAAATATTCGAACTGCTTAAGACACCCCGCAGCATTGATGACCTGGCTGAATTCCGCCTGGTCTTCCCGGGAAGGCAGAATCTATATGAACTCTTTTGGGAAAAAATGACCATCCGCAATCATCTACACTATCTTATCAAACAAAACCTGGTGCAAGAACTGCCCGACGGTCTTTTTGAACGTTTTTGACTTTAGCCAAAATAGAAAAGAGGAGCTATATAGTTCATAGCTCCTCCTAGTTAATCTAATAAACAGGCGGTGAATCAGGGCAACGATAGACTAATCTTAAATCTCTTGTTTGATTCATGGTGTTTTACCTGTTCATGTACTCGGTTTGCTTTCTTTGTTCAAGCAAACTGAGTGAAAATACCGCTCCTCAAATACTTTATAGGGTTTATTGCCAATAAGGTGGTTACATATTTTACAACGCGTTTTGGCAATCCGGTTTTTCTTTTCGGTCCGAAGTTGTTTCTCGAAAATAGTCATGGCTTTCATGAACATCTCCCCTTTCTATGGCACCCGGAGGGTGACGTTGTCCAGACCATAACATTCCTCTTAAATAAAACCCAGCCGAACCTAAACGGCATATCGTTGCCCTGATCCCAACCCGCACAATTCGTTTTTAATATAGAATCCTACTACAAACATAACTGGAGGTTTCCAATTAATATCGAGTCCCCCAGTTAAGGATTTCACATTCCGCGGTACCTCATATTCCAGTGGTAGCTAATCACCCGGAAGATAAGAACCCAATCTTGTATACATTATACCAGATATAAAAGGAATACTCTAGATACCGGCATACATGGTAATATATGTCTTTAATCTTCCTAGTCCATAAGCTCCTTTAGAGTTTCTACGGAAGGTTTATTCGGAATATTAGCTATAACCTGATCCTTATAGGTAAAAATGTTATAATCCTGGTCAGTAATCTCGCCGATTACCGCTGCAATACCGTTCTTACTGCGAATAGCAGCTAGCACTTCATCAACATTTTCCGGCTCCACCTGCAGTAACATACGGGCCTGGGTTTCGCAAATAAAAACCTCTTCAGGAGTAATATTATCGGTGTTAACCGGAACTTTATCCAATTCCACTTTAGCACCTAATCCTCCGAAACGGGCTGATTCACAGACGGCAGCGCCTATACCAGCTGCACCCAGGTCGGAGCAAGCCTTAATTTTCTCGGTAGTAAAGGCTGCTAAAGTAGCCTCCATGGTAGTCTTTTCCTCGGCAAACATGGCAATTGCCGGTTTCATTACCGGAACCAGACCGGCCCGGTACAGGGTATCATTTCCATCGGTACCCGTTGCTCCGATTATAATAATTTTGTCTCCCGGGGATTTAGCAGGTTTGGTGAGGGGGTTTTCCGTAACTTGTTTACCGATAACTGACACTACCACAGCAGGGACAATATCACTAAAGGAAGTGGAAAAGCCACCTCCAACTACAAATACGCCCATGCTTTCGCACATATCGGCCATCCCTTTAAGCATCAGGTTAATTCTATCTTTACTGGTCATGATTTCACAGTTGCCACAGGCACATTTGCCCTCAAAACCGCAGGGGCCTACAATTACTTCATCTTCCAGCGGACGGGTCCCAATGAAATCTAGGAGGAACATGGGACGGGCACCCATGGCCACAACATCCCGCATAGCTCCTCCAGCGCCGGTGGCGGCAGCGTCATAAGGCCGAGGAACACTGGGTGAACAGTGACTTTCCATTTTTGCAGTAATAAAGCAATCAGTATCAGGTATTCTAAATACAGCGGCGTCATCATTAGCATCAGGTCCCACCAGCAAAGCCCCGGGCCAGATCTGCTCAACTTTTTGATTAAGCTGCTTAAACAGAGCAAAATCAATGGCCTTGTCGGTGTTGTGATGCAGGTGAATAAACAGAGCATGGATAAGCGCCTTTTCAACCTTATTCATAAAAACTGCCTCCTATTAATGTATTTGTTTTATTATGATTTAATGGAAGTTTTCATTTTAATTTTCCGTGCTATATTTTATCATAAATTGGCAGGGATTCAAAACTACTTGCAGCGAGGTTTTTCAAATTTACTCTCTATTTTTGGTAAGT
>CAZAZH010000211.1:0-2356 GCA_964489585.1 uncultured Syntrophomonas sp. | reverse complement strand
TCATCGATAATCCTGAGCATGATGGCCCTTTCCAATTCCCGCATGGTCTCATTGCCCAGTTCCTCTTCCCGCTCCTCATATAGTTTATGGGTGCGCTCCTCCAGGAAATCTTTCATTTCCCTGCGGGTCATTCCTTTGAGCTCATCGATAGTAAAGTCAACACGGGGAAGAATGTGCTGTTCCACATAAGATAGTAAACCTGGTAAATCCCAATCATCGGAATACTTTATCTCACCGGCGTAACTTTTTACTACCTCATCGATGACATCATCAATCATACTGGAAATGGTATCTTTCAGGTTTTCACCATCCAGTACCTTTTTACGTTCCCCGTAAATTATGCCTCTTTGCTGGTTGATAACATCGTCATATTCTAAAACATTTTTCCTTATACTGAAGTTACGGCTTTCCACCTTCTTCTGGGCGTTTTCAATCCCCCGGGTAACCATTTTGTTTTCAATAGGTATATTATCATCCATACCCAGGCGATCCATGACCCCTTCGATAGTTGAAGCCCCGAAAAGGCGCATCAGGTCATCTTCCAGGGAAACATAGAACCGGGATTCCCCCGGGTCTCCCTGACGGCCGGAACGACCGCGTAACTGATTATCAATACGGCGGGACTCATGCCTTTCCGTACCTAGAACATACAAGCCACCCAGCTCTTTTACCCCTTCACCCAAAACTATGTCAGTACCTCTACCTGCCATATTAGTAGCTATAGTTACTGTATTTTTTTCACCGGCACCAGCTATTATCTGAGCTTCCTTTTCATGATGTTTAGCATTTAAAACTTGATGAGGGACACCCTTTTTCCTAAGCATGTCACTTAAAAGCTCGGATTTTTCTATAGAAATAGTGCCAACCAGTACCGGTTGGCCCTGGTGGTAACGTTCAACAATATCTTCCACCACCGCCTGGAATTTTCCGGCCTCGCTGCGATATATAAAATCAGGCTGGTCTTCCCTGACCATAGACATGTTAGTTGGGATAACTACTACATCCATACCATAAATCTTACGGAATTCCTCTTCCTCGGTTCTGGCAGTACCAGTCATGCCAGCCAGCTTTTTATACATACGAAAATAATTCTGAAAAGTAATGGTTGCCAGAGTTTGCGATTCTTTCTCTATCTTAACCCCTTCCTTGGCCTCAATCGCCTGGTGTAAACCATCACTATAGCGCCGCCCGAACATTAAACGTCCGGTAAATTCGTCAACTATTATCACCTGGTCATCCTTAACCACATAATCCCGGTCCCTCTTCATTAGACCGTGCGCTTTAAGCCCCTGATTTACATGGTGTGCCAGTTCCATGTTTTCCGACAGGTTATCAATATTAAAATGTTTTTCCACCTTACGTACCCCTTCTTCAGTCAGGGTTACCAGGTGGGCTTTTTCATCTACTTTATAATCCTCTTCGTTTACCAGTCGGGGAATGAACTTTGCTATCTGATAATAGAGATTGGTAGGTTTGTCCCCTTCACCGGAAATAATTAAGGGGGTACGGGCTTCGTCTATCAGAATGGAGTCAACCTCGTCTACAATCGCATAATGCAAATCCCGCTGCACCATATGTTCCGAGGCTATCACCATGTTATCGCGCAGATAATCAAAGCCAAACTCATTATTGGTACCATAAGTTATATCACAGGAATAGGCATACCTGCGCTCATCATAATTCAAGCCATGCACAATAAGGCCTACCGATAAACCGCAATATTCATAAATTGGCCGCATCCACTCCGAGTCCCTGGTGGCCAGATAATCGTTAACCGTTACTATATGAACCCCTTTTCCCTCCAGGGCATTCAAATAAGCCGGCAAAGTAGCTACCAGGGTCTTACCTTCACCAGTTTTCATTTCGGATATGCGTCCCTCATGCAGGGCCATACCGCCAATGCATTGAACATCAAAATGCCTCATTCCCAGGGTGCGGCGCGAGGCCTCCCGCACCAGAGCAAAAGCCTCTGCTAATATATCGTCTAAATTCTCCCCTTGCTTTAACCTTTCCTTAAATTCAGCAGTTTTGCGAGGAAATCCTTCCGCCGGTAAAGCCATAAAATCGGCTTCCAACCGGTTAATAGTCTCCACCTTACGGCGCAGGCGCTTAACTTCTTTTTCATTATCATCAAGCAATCTCATTAAGGCATCTTTAATCATGATTGTTCTCTCCTCTAAAAAAAGAGGAACCATTTAAGGTTCCTCCTATTAGTACATACTATTAATTAACATTTCTATATTATCACTTTGCCGTTAAGCCTTCAACTAATCAAATTCTGGTTCAATTAAGCCATAGCCCTTATCTTTGCGCTTGTAAACAACATTTACTTCCTCAGTACCAGAATTAAAGAAAA
>CAZAZH010000210.1:0-2390 GCA_964489585.1 uncultured Syntrophomonas sp. | reverse complement strand
TAATTGTTTAACAAGCAATGCAGAACAGTTATACTTAATATATGTTTCTGATGGGGGGGGGATTAGCAAATGGCCAGCGAACGAAATTATATGTTCGATGTACTTAAAGGATTGGGGATTATTTCAGTTATTTTCAGTCATGTTTACCGGGGTGGTACTGATCCGCTAGCCATATTTATAAGGGAAATAGCCATGTGGTGTGTTCCTATGTTTTTCATGGTACAAGGTTATTTTATTACCAGTGCCAACAACTGGCTGCAATCCACCTGGAAAAAGGTTAAGAAAACCTATGTCCCCTATATTTACTGGGCTCTGGCTTATGGAGGATTTTACTGGTACACCATCGGGAAAAAATTCACAGTAATGGACATTATCTATGGAAAAACTGCCCTGCACCTATACTACATGTTCTATTACATGGTCTTTGCCATATTATGCCCCTTGTTATATCTGCTGCCCAAAACTCTGCGCCGCTATTTCCTTTACTTCATGATACTAAGTAATGTAGCTATGACATTCATACTGGAAATATCCAAGACTTATCATCTACATATATTGACTTTCAGCGGTCCCAACCCCATTAAATGGTGGGGATTTATTGCCATTGGCATGCTGCTCGGTGAATACCCACAAATCCGGGAATATATTGCTAAACATGCCCGGGCTTGCTTTTATTTTGCCATCGCTCTAGCAGTTATTGGTCTGGTAGAACCATTTTTGAATAATACTGTGGGCTACCTGTTCAATAAAGTAGCCTTATTCCCGCTAGCAATCGGTATCACCCTGGCTCTGGCCATCTACTACAGCGGAGAGAATCGTCCCGGCACAAAATTTCTTTCCTTCGTGGGCAACCGTACCCTGGGAATATACCTGGGACATTTCTTTCTGGTAGACCCTCTACGTAACATATTACTTCCCGGCGACCGGGCTCTGGTAGCTATAATCGTTCTCTTTACCTGCATAGCCGCTAAAGATATAAAAGACTGGTTCTTGTTCAAACTGCGCGAGTCGATGGGTTGGGAGACTGTATGATAAGTTGCAGAATGACACAGGGGGACGTTTTTGCTGTGTCATTGTGACTCAGAGACACAGGGAACGTTTTTGCTAAGATATAACGACCTAAAAACAAGGGGCAGCCCGGCACTCAGCCCAATCTTGATTTAAAAACATTGCTTATTTCTTAGACGCTGAGTCCTGGGCTGCCCCGATATTATTTTAACTAACATCTTTGTCTATTTTGACTATCAACTGGTCGCCTTCGGCACTCAGGGTTATGGTATCATTAGGCTCGATATCCCCTTTAATAATGTACCGGGAGAGCATGGTTTCCACTTCATGTTGCACCAGGCGCTTCAGCGGGCGGGCGCCGTAAGCGGGATTATAACCTTTTTGAGCCATGTAGCTTAAGGCCTCATTGTCCCAGGTCAGGTCTGCCTGGACATTCTTACGAAACCGCTCAGCTAGATTATTGAGCAGTATTTCGGCAATAGCCTTAATCTGCTCCTGATTAAGAGCATGGAATACTATGATTTCGTCAATCCGGTTTAAGAACTCAGGTCTAAAATAACCCTTTAGCATTCCGGTTACCCGCGACTTCATCTCTTCGTAGTCGCCGCCCTGGTGTTGGAATTCCAGTATTTCATGACTGCCGATATTGGAAGTCATAATGATAATGGTATTGCGGAAATCCACGGTACGTCCTTTGCCATCAGTTAAACGACCATCATCCAGGATTTGCAACAAAATGTTAAACACATCATTATGAGCTTTCTCGATTTCGTCAAACAAGATTACGGTGTAGGGCTTACGCCGTACCGCTTCAGTAAGCTGGCCACCCTCATCATAGCCAACATAACCGGGAGGAGCACCAATTAAGCGGGCAATGCTGTGCTTTTCCATATACTCGGACATGTCAATCCTGATCATGCTGCGCTCATCGTCAAATAGGGCTTCGGCCAGGGCTTTACTTAGTTCGGTTTTTCCTACTCCAGTTGGTCCCAGGAAGATAAAACTACCTACTGGACGATGCGGGTCCTTAAGTCCGGCCCTTGAACGGATTACGGCATCTACCACGGCTTCAACTGCTTCACTTTGCCCAACTACCCGCTCATGTAGAATTTCATTTAAGTGCAGCAGTTTTTCCCGTTCTCCTTCCAGCAAACGGCTAACCTGAATCCCGGTCCAGCGACTTACTACCCGGGCAATATCCTCATCATCAACCTCTTCTTTCAACAGCACATCGCCTTTCTGTTTGTCAGCCAGGTGTTCTTCTTCCGCTTTTAATTTGCGCTCCAACTCATTTAAACGTCCATATTTCAGTTCGGCGATACGATTTAAATCATATTCCCGTTCTGCCTTTTCCATTTCGTTACGGCATTCTTCAATCTCTT
>CAZAZH010000209.1:0-2461 GCA_964489585.1 uncultured Syntrophomonas sp. | reverse complement strand
CCATTATTTTCTATCTTGTGGTATACTGATCTGGAAAAAGCAAATTCCTATCCAACTGATGAAATAGGCGACAGGGGACAGGGGATTTACCAAAGATATGTTATAGATATAGTTATCAGTGTTAGGTGACAGGGGATACCCTGAAGGGCACACGCGGTTCCTCTGTCACCTTCTTACATGCTTACATGGATTCTACTAGTATCTCTATTAATCTTAAAAAAGAATCCTGCAAATTAGCCTGACTAAGCTCCCACACCGTACGTCCCTCCAGGGACAAATCATGGATTCTTTCTCAATGGGGGATGGGGTCGGCTATTTTTTCATATCCAAAATAGTCGGCCAGGGTAAATAATTGTTGGGTGTTCTGTTCCCACTCTTTGGTGTTGATTTTATTGGGCAAAATTAAATCGATGCCATTGTCTTTTCCCAGGCTCTGCAAGCATTCCTCCAGGGCCTGTAATTCTTCCAGCTCATTATCATGACTGAGATCGGTACAGACAATTACACTAACAGCGGGTATGTCTATAAACTTATAATATTCGCTGCCAGCCGGGTGGAACAGAAGAAAATCATAATCCAGTTCCTCCAGGTGAGTTAAGTGTATTGGAATCTCCTGCGTGTCAGGTTCCACAATCAGAGGCAGCAGATCTATGCCCAACTGCGAGCTTAATATTCGGGCTTTTATTCTACTAGTATCAGGTATATCACCATCCATCACTGTATTGTGTTCCCAGCCAATCCCCAGCCAATTACGTAGTTTTTCGCTTCTCCCCAATTCCCCGATTAATACCCGATATCCCTTGCGGACTAATCCACTGGCCAGGTTAACCAGAACTGTGGTCTGGCCACTGCCGGGATGTTTGGCAATTACAACGACAACCTTCATCAAGCGTCACCCTCCTAACGAACGCCGGTTTACAACCTGTTGAACAGCCTGATTTTTTTAGCTTCCAGTTCCTCTATCAGGGCATAGACCTTTTGCAGCTGAGCCTCCTGTTGCTCAATAAAATGCTGGTCCGCCCCGGCCTTTTTATAATCTTCAATTGTTTGTAGTATTACCGGCACATTGAATTCTTTTAAATCGGCAATTTTCTTATTAGCTTCTTGTAGAGCTTTTAAAATATATTCTTCTGACACTTATCAATCACCCTTGTCTATGAACTGTATTTTGGTTTTATAATGCTATTCTTTCATTAATACCAGGTCATTTTGCCGAGCTCCGAATCTGTCCATGAAAAGATCGCATTTGCACAGGAAAATGTAATATAGATTATTATATCCGTTTCCATACAGCGATTCAAAATTGCCCTGCCCCTTGGAAATAATCACATCAGCCTCATTAAATACATTTACAAAACTATCAGAACAGTGTTCAAGAATGGTTCCGGGAATATCGGTACCATTATTAATAATGTTGGCATAGGTATCTATCCCTACCATATAAGCGTCCTCTTCGGTAACATCATTCATTATCGGCGTACCCCGGGTAGCAAAGTCTATCTGAAGGTGAGGATAACATTCTTTGATGGTACGGATGAATATCTTGTCAAACACTATCTCGCCGGCATTATCTCCCAGATAAAGGAGCTTGTTAGCATCCTTTAAAGCAGATGCCAGGGAAATAAAGACTTCCTGGGAATAGTCTTTTTCCATAGACTCCTTTATCGTTTTAAGTACGTTATCTCTGGACAAATCATACCCGGGACCAAAATCAATTATATTACCGGCAGCAGCCAGCTTCAGGGCTACATCCAGAGGGTCGATGGCTGTTTCCGCCAATTGGGAAAAGTCATCTTCTAGTTTGAGCATTTCCTGGTTATAGTAAAGTTTCTCTTTCTGATAAGGGTCAGGATTTTGCAATGCTTCTTTTAAAGCCCGATGCACTTTATGGGCAATGTAGGGTGCACTTGCATTATGGTCCATTACTGCTATTTCAGCTATGATACTTTTAAGCAGAGTACGTTGTTCTTCTTCATTCTCCAGGTAAAGCCGGGCTACTCTAATACCCTGGTTAAGTAAACAGGGCAGGCACTCCATGCTATATCTCATGTAGTTTATCTCCTATCTTAATAATTACTGCTCAATCAAAACTAAACCCTGGCATAAGCTAATTGTCAACCAACCCGTTATAAGGGGAACCGTCATAGGCTGCCTGCAAAATATTTAAAACGTCCTGGTATTCAAGCTTACGAAATGCTCCCAGTGGTCCCTGGGAAGTCGCTTTCTTAGCCATTTCCTCCAGGCGCTCTTTCTCCACTCCGATTTCTTTTAGACTGCTGGCAAGATTCATGGATTTGAAAAAATCGGCCGTTTTCATAATAGCGGTTTGGGCTGCAATAATATCGTCACTTTCGCTGATCTCCCATATATTGCGGGCATATTCGGCCAGGCGTAGGGCTGTTTGCTCATCCAGCACATATTGCATCCAATAGGGAGTAAGGACTGCCAGACCCAGACCATG
>CAZAZH010000208.1:0-2464 GCA_964489585.1 uncultured Syntrophomonas sp. | reverse complement strand
TTCGTTTTATGCGCAGACGGTATTTACTTGGCTAATAAATGACACAGGGGGACGTTTTTGTTGTGTCCCCCTGTGTCTACTAGCCATTAATATTTACAAATGAAAGGGATGATAGCATGTTTTTAAAAAGAAATTATGCAAGAAGGTCGTTTAGTCTCTTATTAATTCCGGCAATTATACTAGCCTTTGCTTTTTGTGGACCTTTGCCGGTTAGTGCACAGGAGGATGCTAGTACCTGGATTCCGCAGGAATCTGGTATAACAGCGCAATTAAATGACATTACTTATGCAGAGGGCTTATTTGTTGCTGTAGGTGATAAAGGTGTAATTTTAACTTCCGAGGATGGCAAAACCTGGACTCAGAGAACGTCTAACGCAGTGCAGAATGAGAATATTAATGCCGTTACCTATGGTGATGGAAAATTTGTTGCATGTACTTCCGGTAACGGGAAAAGTGTAATTTGGTCTAATGACGGAATAACCTGGACCAGAATTGATGGGAATATTTCCAGTTATCCGTTATGGGATATTGCATACGGCAATGGAACTTTTGTAATGGTTGGTTCATATAACTATATCTTTACATCACCCGATGGTTTAACCTGGACCAAACAAACAGAGCAGGTCTATGGACAGAACTTAACGTGCATTGCTTATGGTGATGGTACATTTGTTGCGCCGTATCAGTCAGGTAAAATCTTTGTATCAAAAGATAATGGAATGGCCTGGGAAAGCATCTCCACAGGGTCTAAAATATCACATAGCATAACTTCTGCAGGATATGGAAACGGAAAATTTATAATAGGTGGAAGTACGGGGACCTTCGTAGCAAGTTCGGGCGATGGTCTAAGCTGGACTATCCAGAAATCACCTGTACATACGGGTTTATATGACGCAGTCTATGCAGATGGACTTTATATTATGGTTGGTAAAAATTATTGGGTCGCTGAACCTGACAGATTTACTATTCTGGCATCAAATGACGGGGCAAATTGGTACGTTCAGCCGGTATCAGGCCCTGCAAAAGATTTATATGGTGTCACCTATGGAAATGGAATCTTTGTAGCTGTCGGTGCAGAAGGCACTATCCTTACCTCATCTGTATCGGGCAAAGCACGTCTTAACAGCCTTCTGGTTGGGGGTGGTGTTTTAAGGCCAGGTTTTAACGGCCTGGGTATGAATTATATGACCTATGTTGACTATGCAAGTGAATCGACTACAGTTACAGCGGATTCAGCTGGTGATACCATTACAATTAATGGAGTAGTCCAGGATAGCGGTACTTCAAAAACGATTAATCTTTCTCCGGGAGGTAATAAGGTAACAATTACTGTGACATCTGCAGATAACACAGTTCAGAACACCTATACACTGATGATAAACCGACTGGAAAAAGGATTGATTGCTGCAGGAGAACATCATGCTCTAGCCCTGAAACCTGACGGCACGGTAGTAGCCTGGGGCTATCAAGAAAAGGGTGAAGCAACGGTTCCAGAAGACTTGAGCGATGCAGTCTATGTTGCAACCGGTACTTACCATTCGCTGGCAGAGAAATCAGATGGAACAGTTATCGGCTGGGGTTCGAATTCATATTTACAAACGGAAGCTCCTTCTAATGTAAAAAATACGGTATCAATAGATGCAGGCTTGAGTTTTTCACAAGCGTTAATGCCTGATGGTACTGTCATTAATTGGGGTAGTTCTTCAAACAATCCACCCTCTGATATTCCTGAAATCCTGGAATTGGATGCAGGGGGTAGTCATAGTATTGCATTGGCAAACGACGGATATATAACATGTTGGGGCGATAATTACCAAAATAAAGCAAAGGTACCGGAAGGATTATCTGATGTTGTTAGTGTTTCAGCAGGAGGAGACCATTCTTTGGCATTGAAAGCCGATGGAACAGTTATGGCCTGGGGTTATAACAATCAAGGGCAGATTAATGTTCCTGCAGGTCTGATGAACGTAATTAGTATATCAGCAGGCGGTCACCATAGTGTAGCTTTGAAAGCGGACGGAACCGTCGAAGTGTGGGGAGGAACCCAGAACGCCAATACTTACACAGTACCTGCCGATCTTGACGATGTTATTGAAATATCGGCAGGAGAAATGTACACTATGGCGCTTAAAGCCGATGGAACGTTGGTAGTTTGGGGTACTGGCAGACCTGTTAAAGATATGCCGGAAGGCCTTAATCTTATTATCCCATCGCCAGTAACGCCTTCCATTACAAGTCAGCCAGCTGACCTGACGGTAACGGCTGGACAGACCGCCACCTTTACGGTATCGGCAACAGGAGATACGCCTTTAAGCTACCAGTGGAAAAAGGACGGCAATATCTTGACCGATGGAGGCAATATCAGCGGAGCAACCGAGGCTACCCTGACTATCACAAACGCCCAGGCATCAGATGCGGGAAACTATACCTGCTATGTAAGCAACGGAGCGGGAGATACGACCAG
>CAZAZH010000207.1:0-2469 GCA_964489585.1 uncultured Syntrophomonas sp. | reverse complement strand
CGGAAGTATCATCACCATATTTCTTGGCTATCTCCAGAGCTTCATCTATAGCTACGACTGGTTGCGAATTCTCGTAAAACATAATCTCATAGCCGGCCACCCGAATAATATTACGGTCTACTGCCGACATACGGTTTACTGACCAGCTGGTAGCATAATTTCCGATTTCCCTATCAATCTCTTCCAAATGGTTTAGGCTACCCATAATTAAGTCCCAGGAAAAACTCTGGTCCTTTTCTGCCAGGGTATTCTCCTGGAGCAGGTACTGGAATGCGCGGTGGGGGTCAGCATTTACTTGGTCAACTTGAAACAAAACCTTGAAAGCAAATTCCCGTGCCTTTCTCCTGCTCAAACCTGCTCTCCTTCCTAGTGCTTCTCTTTAAATATTTGTTTTAACCACTGGTCAAAGTTCTTATTTTCATCTATTTCCTTGCCAATAAAAAATCCCAGAGCAATACAGACGATAATAAAAATAGTGCGCCAGAACCCATAACTGATAAACAGAATACTGGCCAATAATCCAAGTAGTATACCTATAGCTTTGCCTCTATGCTGTTCAAATATGATGCGAAAAAGATTCTCCCACATAAGTAATGCCCCCTTTTAACTGGTACTACTCTTAAAGCTCGGGCTCAAATCATCAACCAGAACCTTAACCTCAGCAACTTTCAGGCCTCCTATATCCTCCAGACTCTTTCTTACTACATCCTGAACATTTTTACTGAGTTCGGGAACACTTACATCCGGGTTTATCATCATATGCAAGTATACCTCCAGCCCATCCCGGCCGCTGCTAACCACTGGCTTAATATCCTTAATCCCGTCTACCTTTTTTACTGCCTTCATTATAATGATCTTAATGGCAGAAATGGTGATGGATACTTCGCCGGCCAGACTGCGGTCAACCTCCACTGACTTGACCCGGGGTTGCAGTTTGATGGTGGAAATAAAAACATAGATGCCCAGGGTAAACAGTATAACACCTACTACTCCCGTAATTATTCGATTTTCGGAAGTAGACAGGGCCATTTCTATGTATTGCAGGGGTTCAGGTCGGCCTACTGCAGCGGCGATAAGCAATCCGGATAAAATTATAAGCAGAAGATTATATAGAAACAAGATTAAGCGCCAGATGCTGTTCATAACTCCACCTCTTTCAATGGTTTATAATACAGATAACCCCCTGTAAAGGCAGGGGGTTGTCCATATTCATAATAGCAGCCTTATTCTATAATCAAGTCTTCCCCGATTTCTTCATTATTTCCAGCCGTTTTCTTCATCGATACACCTACAATATGAACGTTAACCGCAGAAACAGTCAAACCGGTCATGGTTTCAACTGCCATTTTAACTTCTTTTTGAACGTTTTCAGCCACATCAGGAATCTGATAACCAAATTCCACTACTATAAATATCTCAATTTTGGTCTGTTCCTCTATTACCTCAACCTTAATTCCTTTGCCGTAACTTTTTCTACCCAGTTTTTCAACCAGGTCGGTACCCCATCCACCACTCATGGAAGAAACACCTTCAACATCGGCAGCGGCCAGACCAGCAACTGTGGCTACTACTTCATCAGCAATTCTAATTGCTCCAAACTCATTGTTGATTTCCGGTTTAGCATTATCCATACTTATCCACCTCCATATTATTATATACTTGATATTTTAGCATGCAAAACAGATTTAGCAAATAACAGGTTAACTTATTCTGGAATTAGCCACAATCATACTATACACTCATTCTTCTCTGGATGAAGTTGGTGTATACCTCTCCCCGTTTAAAGAAGGCATTGTCCAGGACTTTGAGGTGAAATGGTATGGTGGTGGCGATATTTTCAATCTTGAACTCCTGTAAAGCCCTTCTCATTCTGTTAATAACTTCCTGCCTATCCGGAGCCCAGACTATGAGCTTGGCTACCATAGAATCATAGTAAGGAGGTATGGTGTAATCAGCATATACAGAAGAATCTACCCTGACCCCAGGCCCGCCGGGGATTAGATACTGCCCTACCGTACCTGGTGAAGGCCTAAAATCGTTTTCACCATCTTCGGCATTAATCCGGCATTCCATAGCGCAGCCATTTATTCTAATTTCCTCCTGGGTATAACGCAGAGGCAGGCCGGCAGCAATTTTGATTTGTTCTTTTACTATGTCTACCCCGGTTACCATCTCCGTTACCGGGTGTTCCACCTGTATACGAGTATTCATCTCAATAAAATAAAAATTGCGGTTTTTATCTACTAAAAACTCTACCGTACCGGCACTAAAATATCCGGCTGCCCTGGCCGCATTAACTGCTACCGTTCCCATGCGCTCACGCAATTCATCATCCAGGAAAGTTGAAGGCGCCTCTTCCAGCAGTTTTTGGTTGCGCCTCTGTAGGGAGCAGTCCCTCTCACCCAGGTGTATAATGCTGCCCTGTTCATCACCTAACACCTGAAACTCAATGTGGCGCGGTTCTTCTAT
>CAZAZH010000206.1:0-2500 GCA_964489585.1 uncultured Syntrophomonas sp. | reverse complement strand
GATATACGGCAAGCAAAAATACAAACAAAAGATACAGGTAAGCCAAATAGTAGACCAGGTTATAGATTTTAAGGAAATAAGAGAAACTAAAGAAGATTTAGCGCCGGGAACTACCAAAGTTGAACAAAACGGTAGTCCTGGATATGTAGTAAGGTCATTTCGTACCTTCTATAATAAAGATGGTAGCGTAGCTCGACAGGAACAATTGGCCCGGGATTACTATCGGCCGTTAAACCGCCGCATTTATGTAGGCGCACCGGTTGCAGAAGTACAACCTGTTCAAGAGCTTCCGGTGAGTTCAGAAGTTTCAGAGGGTCCTGAGGTTGACCCTGACACCACTGTCACCCCGGAAAAACCGGCAGGGGAAGATAACGCCGTGGGACAAGGGGACAGGTCCCTTGTCCCAGTAGAGGGCACCCAGAGTAAGGAATAAGGGGGGGCTATTGGGACTGAGGCAATTCCCCGCCTATTTTTGTACTAACCTGTCGTGTCTGGCGGACGTATCCCAAAAGGGAACACATAATTAATAATGCATGAAAATAGATGTATCGGGTTGGCAGAGTCAGGAAGTCTCCTTAACACTCACCTCACTCGGGACAATTAATCAAGTTCTAAACTTGAAGTTAAGATAACGTTGTTGATAGTGCTTATTTTTGAACTAAGCAGGTAAAGAGGATATGATGGAAATTAAGATTAATAATGCCCCTAAAAAAAGAATCGGTCTGCTGGCAGTATTATTTATCCTATTAATAGTAATTACTTTCATGGGCATTAAAGCCTCCAATCAGCAATACCTGCCCGTAGACCCCAATAATAAAACCCCGGTAGATATATATATACCGGCCGATGTCGGTGCTCGCCAGGTAGCCACGATTCTAGAAGAAAACCAGGTTATCCGCAGCCACAAAGCCTTTCTATCCTATTGTCGCAAAGAAAAACTGGATACCAGGCTGAAACCGGGCCATTACAGTTTTAACCGCAGCCAGACCCTGGCCCAAATTGCCCATAGCATTGCCGAAGGCCAGGTAGTCAAACTTAAAGTAACCATACCCGAAGGATACACCGTCAGGGAAATAGGGGACATGCTGGTAGAAAAACAGGTATGCAGCCAAGAAGCCTGGCAGGAAGCAATAAAAGCGGACTACCCCTATGATTTCTTAAAAAATGTCCCTGCTAGCAATAAATATCGATTGGAAGGTTTCCTTTTCCCCGATACCTACTATATAGAAGAAGACACTACCAGCCATGAAATCATTAACATGATGCTGCAGAATTTTGCCAGGGTGTGGGAAAATGACTTTGCCGGACAGGCCCAGGCGAAGAACATGGATATTTACGAAACCATAATACTGGCTTCATTAATTGAAGAAGAGGCCATGCACGATGACGAACGGCGGACTATATCCGGGGTTATTCATAACCGTTTGCGGGATGGTATGTACCTGCAGCTTTGCCCTACGGTATTATATTGTTTCGACCAGAAGAAAACGGTGCTAAACGATGCCGACCTGGACGTAGAATCACCCTACAACACCTACCGGCATCCTGGTCTCCCCCCCGGGCCCATTTCCAACCCGGGCAAAGCCTCTATCGCAGCGGCCCTGAATCCAGAAAAAACCCCATACTATTTCTATGTTTCCAAAGGGGACGGCAGCCATTACTTCTCCCGCACCTTCCAGGAACATCTCCAAGCCATGTCCCGCTATCTACAATGAGGAAGCAAGGGGACGGTTCTTTTGCTTCCATGAAAGGAAGCAAAAGAACCGTCCCCTTGCTTCCTTTCACTTTAGGAGGTACTATGAAACTAGCAGAGCTGGTTCTACCGGCAGGCAATTTAGAAAAACTGAAAACCGCCATACTATTTGGCGCTGACGCCGTTTACCTGGGAGGCAAAGAATTCAGCCTGCGGGCTTATGCCGATAACTTTACCCTGGAAGAAATGGCTGAAGGCCTGGCCTTTGCCCGCCAGTATAACAAAAAAGTCTATGTAACCGTTAACATCCTGGCCCATAACCGTGATTTACAGCATATACCTCCCTACCTGGAGAAACTAGAGGAAATGCAGGTTGACGGACTGATTATCTCCGATCCCGGCATTATTAAACTGGCACAGCGTTACGCCCCTTCCCTCCCGCTGACACTCAGCACCCAGGCCAGCGTAACCAATTACGAGGCTGCCGCCTTTTACCGTGACCTGGGAGTTAAGCGCATAGTACTGGCCCGCGAACTCAGCCTGGAAGAAATCCAGGAGATAAAACAAAAAGTAGAAATAGAAATTGAAATGTTTATCCACGGGGCTATGTGCGTATCTTACTCTGGTCGCTGCCTGCTATCCCACTATATGACCGGCAGGAGTGCCAATTATGGCGCCTGTGCCCACCCCTGTCGCTACCGCTATGTCCTGCTGGAAGAAAAACGCCCCGACCAGTACTACCCTATAGAAGAAGACCAGCGCGGAAGCTACATCTTAAACTCCCGTGACCTCTGCCTGCTGGAATAC
>CAZAZH010000205.1:0-2551 GCA_964489585.1 uncultured Syntrophomonas sp. | reverse complement strand
TTCTATATCTATTACTTTACAACATTGTATTCCCATTTTCTATTCTTTACTATTCGGCAACAGCAAGATAAACCGTCCCTCTATAGTGCCAATAAAACGCCGAAATGATTATTCGGGTTCTGCTTTGAGTTTTTAATCAGTAGTACTCTCATCGTTTAGTACTTTCCGCTTAATATGGTTCTTAAATGAATTAATATTTCTGCTATTTTACCTTTTAAAACTGCTTGACATTATGGTCCCCGCGAAATATTATTAGGATAACGATTATGGGCATATGTTCATTACTATTAAATTATTTAGTAAACAATAAGACTAAACCCTATTATCCTGGTAGAGATGAACGTTTTATAGCTTACATCTCTTCTATATCTTAAGATACTCTGAAAGGTGGTGAAGAAATTGTCCAAAAAGATTGCCATTTGTTCCAGCGGCTCTTCCCCATCATCTCCGGTAGATGGACGTTTTGGACGCTGTAACTGTTTTATGCTCTGGGATTCAGAAACCAAGCAATTTGAGGCTTTGTCCAATACTGGCCCTGAGGCGGCTCACGGGGCAGGCACTGGAGCAGTTCAGGAGCTGATACGTAATAATGTAGAAATTGTTATTTCTCAGCGGGTAGGCCCTAAAGCGTTTGTGGCTTTGCAGGCAGCCGGAATAAAAATATTTGTCGGTGGTAGTGACAAAACGGTTGAAGCAACCTTACAAAGCTATGAGGCCGGCGAATTACAAGAGTTATCGGCTCCTAATAATTAGTTTTATTTATGTGTTTTTCGTAGGGGCAGACCCGTGTGTCTGCCCGGCCGACCACTGACCCCCGTAAGGTGAATCCTGTTGTATGTAGAGCTGCCTATTCCGGACGAACACATGGGTTCGCCCCTACAAATTACGTGCTCCTGTACAGGAAGAGCATGTAAAGACATTTTCATCGGTGGTTGCGTATGTTTAGCAGACCTTGCGACTCATCATTTTGTCAAAATAAATTTTACGGAGGTATTTACCATGTTAATAGCTATCCCCAGAGAAGGAAATGCAGTATGTCCCCATTTTGGGCATTGTGAAGAATTTACTTTTTATGATACCAATACCAAAGTATTTAAATCAGTTCCAAATCCCGGGCACGAGCCTGGTGTCTTACCTGGTTTTTTAAAAAATTTAGGTACTGAGCTGGTTATAGCCGGTGGCATGGGCGGCAGAGCTCAGGAACTTTTTGCCCAACAGGGTATTAAACTTATTGTTGGCGTATCAGGTGTAATTGAGGATGTTATTGCTCGCTTTGAAAAGGGTGAGTTAGTTAGCAGTGGAGAAGTATGTTCTGAGCATGCCCATGCTGGAGATTGCCATAGTTAATAAGGATAAGAAAGGGAGTTAATCATGCAAATCGCAGTAGCCAGCGGCAAAGGTGGTACCGGTAAAACTTTAGTCAGTACTTGTCTGCTGCGGGTTCTGGGTGATAATAATTCAGTGTTAATCGATACTGATGTGGAAGAACCTAATGCAGGATTGGTATTGATGCAGCCGGCACAAAAAACAACCAGTGTTAGTCGCCTGGTTCCCGAAATCGACCTGGACTCTTGCAATCTATGTGGAAAATGTGCTCAGATATGCAATTTTAATGCCCTGGTGGTGCTTAGCGATAAGGTATTAGTTTTTAATGAGTTATGTCATTCCTGTGGAGCCTGTGCTTATCTTTGCCCCCTGGGAGCTATAAAGGAAAAAAAGCATCCTATCGGGGTTATTGAAGAGGCTCAGTTACCGGGCTATGGTACATTGTTAACCGGCAGACTTAATGTTGGCGAAGCTCAAAGTCCACCACTCATAAAAGCGACTAAAAGTCAAAAGGTAACCTCAGCACTAAGAATCGTCGATTGTCCTCCTGGAACTACCTGTGCCATGATTGAATCCTTACGTGATAGTAACTACTGTTTGCTGGTAACTGAGCCTACCCCTTTTGGTTTACACGATCTAGAACTCTCCCTGGAGGCCATAGAAATGCTGGGTATACCCGGAGGATTGGTGATAAACCGCTGGCAGGGAGAAGACAGCGAGTTAACAGCTCTGTCTGTTAAAACCGGAGTTCCTATCCTGGGACGTATTTCATTTAGTCCGGAACTGGCCCAGGCTTACATGCAGGGCAAGGATCCTTTAAAGGCAATGCCCTCTTTACGTAATATTTTAACTAATATTTTCAGCCAGATTAAGGGGGCCTTATCATGAAGGAGATACTATTTATCAGCGGCAAAGGAGGCACCGGTAAAACCTCGCTGACCTCTTCCTTTATACAACTGGCAGATAACTGTATAGTCTGTGATTACGATGTGGATGCGTCTAACCTGCCAATCCTCTTAAAACCGCAACAGGTTAGCAACCATGATTTTAGTGCCGGATATACGGCTCATATAGATGAAGAAACCTGTATTAGTTGTGGTTTATGTGCAGAACTCTGCCGTTTTGATGCTATTAGTAAGGAATTCCAGGTTTTGTCCTTATCCTGTGAAGGATGCGGATTTTGTGAGAAGATTTGCCCGGTGGAGGCCATTACCATGTATCCCCG
>CAZAZH010000204.1:0-2570 GCA_964489585.1 uncultured Syntrophomonas sp. | reverse complement strand
TGCTTAAGATAAATGGAGTGGGCCAGATAAAGTATGAAAGATATGGTGAGCAATTCCTGGAAATAATAAAGCTGTATTCGACAGAATCAGCATCTACCGGGGGCCTGCAACCTGACAATAGTATCGATGTGCCCCCAGGCCCGTCTCCCCAGAGGGAAAATAAACAACAACCGGAGAAGAAAAATAAGGAGCCTAAAACTCCTTCTCATATTATCACCTGGCAGGAGCATCAGTCCGGTAAATCCCTGCCAACAATAGCTACCCAACGTAATTTAAGCTTAACCACCGTAGAAGATCACCTGCTAAAAGCTGCTAAGGAAGGTTACCAGGTAAACTGGGACCAATTCCTCAGTCCCGCGCAGGAGGAACAGATACTAGCCGTAGCACAAGTCGTAGGCTACGAAAAGCTCCGGCCTATTAAAGATAGCCTGCCCGATAGCATAAGTTATTTTGCCATAAAAGTTGCCTTAATTAAAAACCAGCAGCGGATAGAATCAACCAAAGGGTCTTAAACCTCTGTGCTACATAATTGGTACTTGGAGGCTGTCTTTTAAGTTATCTTTAGAATTGAGGCAAGGGCCAGTAGTTAGCTGGGGTTATATGTCTTAATTTCCAAGCCTTATCCATTTCTTTATCGAAACAGGTTCGAATTCTACAGAAAACAAAAAAGCCTTTGCAATTACGCAAAAGCAGGCTTTTTTCATGGTGTCGGAGGCGGGACTTGAACCCGCACCCGGTTAAGGATACGCCCCTCAAACGTACGTGTCTGCCCGTTCCACCACTCCGACACAATTATAAAGTTATCGTTATCCCGACGAAAACCATTATATAATGGTTTGGGGTTGGTGTCAATTACTCTGCCACTTGTACAGTGTCCTTTATCATACCGGTTCAGGCCTGGCTTTCCCTTACACGATAGGCCACTAAATATAAGTTTATACTTTTTCCCGCCCCTTAACCGCTTTGCCTTTCCCTTCATCTAAATCGGGTTTGCGCAGCTCTACCTGGTACCAGTCTATCATCTCCATGTTATCAACACTCAAGGAGGATACGTTTTCACCGATTAATTTATGAGCACATTTTTGAAACAGCCATAAACAGGGGGCATCATCTACAATTATTTCTTCGGCCTGGTGCAAGAATTCCAGGCGTTTTTCCGGATCTGTTTGTTTGCGGGATGAGTCCAGTAGTTTATCCACCTGGGGGTTGTGATAGGCCGAGTAGTTGCTAACCCCAATTTTAGAGCTATGGAACATACTATACAGGAAGTTATCCGGGTCGGGATAATCAGCATACCAGCTTACCCGCCCACAGGCAATCTGCATTTTGCCCAGCTGTTTTTTGTAGTAATCCCAATCCATGGCGCTAAACTCGACCGAAATCCCAACCTGATTAAGCTGCTGGGCTACCATGTCCAATACCGCCCGGTGGCCATCATCATTATCATAACTGATTAAGAGGGGAATAAACTGATCACCTACGATATAGCCGGCGTCCTCCAGCAGTTGCCGGGCTTTTTCCGGGTCATAACTATAACCACTCATATTACTTTTGTATCCCGCTAACCCAGAGGGAACAGCACCTCGTGCCGGGATATAGGCGCCCCCTAGAATAGTATCATTAATCGTCTTGCGATCAATGGCATAGTTTAAGGCCCGGCGCAGTAGATAGCCATCGGCAAAAGGCTTTTTGTTAACATGAAAAACCAGCGAATAGGTGTTTAAGAGAGGCCTGTTCAGGTAAAGTTTTTTATATTGCGGGTCTTTCTGAATTACTTTTAACTGGCTAAAGGGTATGGAATCCAGGTAATCCAGCTTACCTCCCTTATAGTCCTCCAGAGCTTGCAGTTCATCATCGTAAACTCTGAAATTAATTGCTGCCAGGCGGGGTGTTCCCCGGTGGTATTTTTCGTTACGGAGCAACAGGATGTCTTTGCCTTCCTGCTTTTCTTTGAAAATGTAAGGACCGGTACCGGGAGCAGGATCGTTTTCTGCCCCGCTGTCATAAACCCAAAATACAGGGCTGGTTAACATATAGATAAAAGCCGTGTTAGGTTGGTCAAATACTATTTTCAAGGTTTTTTCGTTTACTACCTGGATACCTGATATTTCTTGTTTATACCCATCCAGCATAGCATTACTACCAACAATGGAGAGGAATAGGCTGATATTTGACCATTCTCGGCTCTCGCTAAAACTCTTTTCCCAGGCCGATTTAACCTCAGTTGCAATTACTTTTTTGCCGTTATGAAATTTTATGTCTTCTTTTAAATTTATGGTAAGGGTTTTGCCATCCGAGGAATATTTCCATTTACGGGCCAGCCGGGGCTGTAGTTCCCCAGTTTTGGCATCGTAGCAAAGCAAGCCTTCATAAATGGCCGAGGCAATGAGGCGCTCCTGGTGCTCCGATACGAGGGCAGGTTCCAGCGAATTGACCGCTCTACACACACCAGCATTGAAAGGCCGGGGATCCAGATTGGCAGTATAAACCGCCAGATTATGTCTATGTATAAAAAATGCCAGTACAGCGATTAGAAGCAGTAATGAGCCGATAAAAAATAACTTTTTGGG
>CAZAZH010000203.1:0-2609 GCA_964489585.1 uncultured Syntrophomonas sp. | reverse complement strand
GGGTGTGCCATGTAGGGCAGGACGTAAATCTGCCTGAAATTACATCAAGAGATTCCGAAGTTCGTTTTGAAAAAGGTGGAGACTGGGTGATTTTCCCCAGTGTTTCTCTTCGTAAACATGGCGAACTCTTGGAAGGCTTGGAAACTCTGGGGCAGGAATTTTCCACCTCCCGTTTCAATTACCGGGAAGGTGAGGGCGAATACGCCATCGCCTGTTCCGGGGTAAGTTATCATTATGTAAAAGAAGCCCTGCATCGGCTTAATATAATCGATAATACTGAAATCTTGAAAATATCAACCCCTTATCCCTTTCCCGAAGAACTGGCTGCCCAATTCCTTAAAAAGCACGAGCGCTTGCTGGTGATTGAGGAACAGGACCCGGTTTTGGAGGATGCCATGCTAAGGCTGGCAGGTAAAATTGGCCTGCACCTGCAGCTAAGTGGTAAACATGATGCTATAGTACCAGGTACCGGCGAACTCAACGTAGACCTGGTAACCAGGGCGATTGCTAACTGGTCGGGGAAAAACACAGAAAACAAATCGGCCGCAGGAAAACCGGAGTTACCCTTACGCCGACCTATTCTCTGTGCCGGTTGCCCCCATCGGGCATCTTTTTATGCTATTCGCAAAGCGGCCGGTAAAAAATCGGATACCGTTTTTACCGGTGACATTGGCTGTTACACCCTGGGTATGATGCCACCTCTATCAGCAGTGGATACTTGCCTCTGTATGGGTGCAGCTATAACCCAGGCTCAGGGTATTGGCAGGGCCGAACCGGGTCGCCAGACTATTGCCGTTCTGGGAGATTCAACCTTCTTTCACAGTGGCATTACCGGGGTTATAAATGCAGTTTACAATCAATATCCCCTTACCCTGGTAATACTGGACAACAGCACTACCGCCATGACCGGTTTTCAGCCCCACCCGGGAACGGGACAAACTGCTACTGGGGAGATGGTAGCAGCGATTGATCTGCAAAAAGTACTGGAAGGCTGTGGAGTAACCTATATAAAAACGGTTGATCCGGTAAATCTAAAAGAAGCGGTGACAGCAGTCAAAGAAGCCATGACCTATGATGGTCCGGCGGTAGTTATAATGAAGAGAGCCTGTATTAACCTCCCCGAAGTTAAGGGTTTTGCCCCGGTTGTTATTAATATAGAGAAATGTAAGGACTGTGGCCTATGCGTTACCGAAATCGGTTGCCCGGCTCTGGTAATGGAAACTGGGCAGAAACCCCAGGTGCTGGAAAGCTGTGCCGGTTGTGGCCTATGTATAGAAGTATGCCCCTTTGACGCTATACAAGGAGGGGATAACTAATGGATATAATTATGTGTGGAGTTGGCGGGCAAGGGACGGTACTGGCCTCCCGGGTAGTAGGCGAAACTGCCATAAAACAAGGCTATGAGGTCCGCACCTCAGAGATTATCGGTATGGCCCAACGGGAAGGGCCGGTGGTATCGCAGGTGAGAATTGGCACAAAACTGCATGGGCCTTTAATTCCCGATGTTTCCGCTGACTATCTCTTAGGCTTTGAATTGGCAGAAGCCGTACGCAATATCGACAAGCTGGATGCTAGAGGCCAGGCTCTGGTAAACACTCATATGATAGTACCTCCAACCGTATACCTGGGAATATCACAGTACCCTGAAGAACAGCTTATCGATTATTTAAAGGAACAACCCTCGCGATTAATATTGATAAATGCTAATAAACTGGCCGACCAGGCCGGTAGCACTAAAGCCGTCAGTGCGGTTATGCTGGGGGCCTTTTCTGCACTATGTCCAGACATTGATGAGACCATGTTGCTAACAGAACTTCTAACCCGCTTGCCCGAGCGGGTTCAGGAAATAAACACCCGAGCTTTTGAGCTGGGAAAAGAATTTGTGGAGGGAGAGACGAGATGAGCCAGGCAGCGAGGATTATTGGAGATGAGTATCAACCTGTATTGCTTAAGGAAAAACAGTCAATTCTATTAAGGAGATTAATGGAGCGTTTGCAGGAATACTCCTGTTTCTACCGGAAAAAGCTGGAGCAAGCCGGAATTAGTTTTGCTGATATCAAGTCTATTGATGATGTCAAATACTTACCCTTTACCGAAAAAGAGGAATTGAGGCAGGAAGAGGCCCTGGCCTTAATGGCCGCTCCGGAGGAGGAAATTATCCGTATTCATTCCACTTCCGGCACTACCGGTAAACCGGTGGTTGTTCCCTACACCCGCAAGGATGTGGATGATTGGGCGGAAATGATGGAACGCTGTATGCGCATGGTGGGTATAAAGAACAGTGACCGGGTGCATATTACTCCCGGATATGGCCTGTGGACCGCCGGTATTGGATTCCAAACTGGATGCGAACGGTTGGGGGCTATGGCTGTACCTATGGGACCGGGTAATACTGAAAAACAACTGGCTATGTTATTGGATATGCAAGCTACGGTGCTAATTGGTACAGCCTCCTATGGGTTGCTGCTGGCCGAGGAAGCGAAAAAACGTGGCATTGATGACCAGCTCAAACTACGCAAAGCTATTTTTGGCTCGGAACGCTGGGGAGAGAAGATGCGTACCCGTATGGAAGAGATTTTAGGAGTAGAGACCTATGATATATATGGTCT
>CAZAZH010000202.1:0-2613 GCA_964489585.1 uncultured Syntrophomonas sp. | reverse complement strand
CGCCAGGTAGCGGCCCAGGTTAGAAAAACATTCGGCCTTGATAAATTCAGCCACTCCACCATATGCCGAACCTTAAAAAAACTATCCGAAATCACCGAAGACCTTGCCAAGATAAGGTCTGGTGATATGTCTGAATACACTGGTGGCTGTACAATAAATGTCCTGGTACCCAGAAAGAATTGGGATAGCACCCGGCAGGACAAATACCACCGGCTACTTACGATACTATACCCGGTACTGAACAAGACCCATATAGTGGAATATGCCAGTCTCTTAAACTACCAATACTTCAACCTGTTTAAAAAATTCATAATATAAAGCAAAAAATAGCCAACCCATATATCCCTGCACCAAAAACATGACTACATTTAAGCTGGAGGTGATATATGGAATGCAAACCATAAAATATCCTGTAAAAGAAGTAGATATTAAAACCATACCCCGAAACCGCATGTTGTCACTTGGCATAACCCAGACCCAAAAAGCCTTATGTGAGAAAAGCATAAGACAGTATGGGCTCCTAACCCCCATTGTACTTATGGAAAACCCGGATGGAGAACTAATGACCTTAACCGGTGAGAATGAACTGGAGATTCTAAAAGAGATGGACGTTACCCGGGCAGAAGTTTTTATCACCAAACTTAAAGAACGCTCTGACAGCGGGAAGGCCATACTACTCTTGTCTTCATTGCAAAAAGGACTTAATCCCCTGGTAGAAGGACTAATACTACGCGAGCTTATGAAAACCGGCGGTTACAATCAGAAGGAACTGGCAGACGCCCTGCTTAAATCCAAATCCTGGGTAAGTAAAAGATTATCCCTGATAGAGCAACTTAATGAAAAAGTAGCGGAAATGGTATTAAGCAAACAACTATGTCCGGCCAGTGCCCAGGATATAGCACGGCTACCCCAGGAAGTACAACATACCTTTGCCCTGCAAATATACTCTAAGAGCATACCCAAATCCACCGTGGAGTGCCTGGTTACAGCGTATAACAACAAAACTACCCCCGCGGCTCTAAAGCAGGAAATAATAAAGAACCCGGCCCTGGCTATTCAGACCATAAACCCGGTAAAAGTAGTTAAATGCGGTGATAACGATACTGAAAAAGACATTTCTACCCGGTGGGAAGCAACCATACGACTGCTACTCAAGCTGATAGCAGAAGTAGAAATCTATCTGGCTGCTATGAATACAGAAGATATTAACAAATATCATCGACTATTGGCAGTGCTATGCAATTCCATGGGGCGTTTTATCAAACTGGCAGAACAACTAATTTCCCCGGGGAAACCAGTTGTTAACGGAGGTGTTGATAATGGCAGCTGTTGATATCGATACCTATAAAATGATTAGAAGGCTGTATACGGTAGATGGATTGAGCCAGAGACAGATTGCCAAACAGCTGGGGGTAAGCCGAAAGACGGTGCGGAAATACTGTAACGGTTCAGTCCTGCCGGGAAACCGCAAGGACTACCAGGTAGAGAAGAATCCCATGCGTGTAACTATTGAAAATGAAATTATTAAGATTATCAATGAGCATAAAGAGGCTCCTTCCAAACAGAAGTTAAATGCCAAAGTTATATGGCAAATGCTCATTAAAAGTGGTTACTCGGTGGGGGCATCTACGGTAAGAAAATACATCCAGGAAATGCGTATAGATAAACCGGAAATATTTATTCCCCTGGAGTTTGAGCCCGGGGAAGCTATGGAATTTGACTGGGGTGATGCCTATGCCTATATCAACAAGGTTAAAACCAGAGTATCTTTGTTTTGTGCAGTATTGCCATACAGTTATGGTATTTTTGCCGCCGTCTTTCCCGATAAAACCAGTTCCAGTTTTTTTACCGGTCATGTCATGGCCTTCGAATATTTTGAAGGTGTACCTTTAAGGTGTATCTATGATAATTTGAAGAGTGCGGTTTTAGAGGGTTCCGGAAAAGACGCCATTAAGCAGGAGAGGTTTAAGAAACTAGAAGCCCATTATGCTTTTGAAGGTATCTTTTGTAATGCCGCTTCTGGGTGGGAAAAGGGCAGCGTCGAGAACCTGGTGGCTATTGTTCGTCAGATTGCCTTTACCCCTATGCCCAGAGTTCAAAACTTTGCCCAATTGCAGGAGCATGTAAACCAGGCCTGTATGGACTACTGCATGCATCATAAAATCAAGGGGCGTCAGGCCAGCATCAAGGACATGCTGGATGAAGAAAGAAAATGCTTGTTGCCCTTACCGGCCTACCCCCTTGACCCGGCGGAGGAAATTAAAGCCCCGGTTTACCCTGATTTGACGGTAAGGATAAATGGGGTTAAGTATTCGGTTCCGTATGCTTATGCCGGACTTACGGTAACAGTAAAAATATCTCCCTTTCATGTGGATATATATCATGAAGGGAATTTACTCTATCGTCATAAAAAGGCGCTGCATACATCGGATCACCAATATATCCCGGAACATTACCTGGAAATCCTTATTCGCAAACCCCGAGCGATTAAGAATGCCGCTCCTCTGAAGAGTGGGGTTTTACCCCTTGAATTGGCAGAATTCATGCAGCTTTGTAAAAGCCGGGATAAAAACTACCAGCTGGTAAATATTCTCCTGCTGGGTAAAAGAATTG
>CAZAZH010000201.1:0-2620 GCA_964489585.1 uncultured Syntrophomonas sp. | reverse complement strand
GTTAAGGGTTTTAAGAGAGCGGGGTGATAAATCTTACAAATAAAATTGAATATTTAGCTCTCAAACCCGGGGGAAACCTCCGGGTTTTATTTTTTATGAGGGACTGTCCCCTTGTCAGTCTTAACCCAGTTTAACTTCATACCATGCTTTACCATCAGCATATTCAGGGCTTAAAATTCGTTTAAAGCTGGCTTTGGGGTATTTGTCCTGCAGATACTCCCGTTCCTCATTCGATAATCTCAATTCCCTAAGCATTACCCCATCTGCAAAAGAATCTGCCACAAAAAATTCAAATTGTTCCTGCTTATTGCCGGTCATATTTCTCTCCCCCCATGATTAATAACTTAAGCCGTAACACCTTCATCTGCCTTTTATCCCCAATTATTAACGGTCCTGAGTTAAAAATGCGCAGCCAATGTTAGCGCAAATATTTTTTCTTATAATAAGTTCATTTTCTACATATTCGTTTAAAATCCTCTTCTATTAGCATAAGAACTTATATTGGTATAATAGTACAGCAGCATCATATTACCGGGTCGCTAGAAAAGTTGACAAGTGCTAAACTATAGAATAGTATATTGACCAAAAATAAATAGTCTCTCACCGATTCCGGTATAAATTCTTAAATACCAGGTATCTGGCGGACAAGTCTATTTGCAACTAATTTATAAAAGGAAGAAAGAAATGGTCGAAGAAAGACTTAAATTCATTCCCCTGCTTTTCGCGGGGGATATCAACGTGTACAGTGTAGCCAGGGCGTTTCATGAAAAGTATGGGATATGTCCGTATGTTTATGGAAAATATCAGAGTGGACCCTGTATCGACACCGCTATCATGCATTACAACGCAAACCCGAAGATAGATGAGCAGGATACCTTTTTATCCGCGGTGAAGCAATTCGCTACCGAACATAGCCAGGAGACCGTTTTGGTTTTAGGCTGTGGTGACAGTTATGTACAGCTGATCAGTCAAAATAAAGACAAAATGCCTGAGAATGTCGTAGCGCCGTACATTAATATTGAAATGATGAATGACTTAATCCATAAGGAAAAATTCTATACGATGTGTGAGCGGATAGGTATCGACTATCCGGATACCTTCGTATATCGCCGGGACATGGGCAAAGTTACAGAGTTGCCGTTTGACGGTCCGTTCATAATCAAGCCCGCAAACGGAATCGAGTACTGGCGATTTCCGTTTCCTACCCAGAAGAAGGTCTATAGGGAGGATACACTGCCAGCGCTCAACCGCGTTTTGGGAGATATTTACGAAGCAGGATATTCAGACAGCGTTATTATCCAGAATTTTATCCCGGGCGATGACACCTTTATGCGCGTTCTAACTTGTTATTCCGATCAGACCGGTAAAGTCAAACTTATGTGCCTGGGGCATGTACTGTTGGAAGAACATACGCCTCACGGGATAGGCAACCACGCCGTAATTATTACTGAGCGCAACGAGGCACTAGAAGAGCAATTCCGTAAATTGCTTGATGATATGGGTTATGTCGGTTTTTCCAATTTCGATATTAAATATGATCAAAGAGATGGTAAGTATAAAGTGTTCGAGATCAACACTCGCCAGGGAAGAAGTAACTATTATGTAACCGGAGCCGGTGCGAACATTGCTCAGTATCTAGTTGAAGACCGGATTTATAACCAACCTATTAATTTTCACTCCGTTACGACGGAATCTCTTTGGATGGTTGTCCCGAAGGGTGTGGCGTTTCGATATATAAAACCGGTTGAATACCAGAAAAAAATGAAAGAACTTATTTCTGCTGGAAAAATGGTCAATCCGTTGTATTACAAACCCGACAACGGACTTAAGAGACGATTGCGTCTGTTTAAATCTCAAATGGGTCACTACCTGAAATATAGAAAATATATGTAACGACAATAAAAAGAAGCAGCATAGCGATGAAAGCGAAGAAGAGGAAATAGAATGTGGGATAAAGAACATAAAGTACTGGGAATTCTCGGTGGAATGGGACCTTTGGCGACCCAGCTTTTTTACCGACAGATAATCGAACGTACAGAAGCTAACTGTGATCAGGAGCATGTTGATATAATCCTTTTTAATCATGCTTCAATGCCGGATCGAACTACAGCCCTGGTTTCGGGCAAGGGCGAAGAATTGTTCGGCAGACTGATGGAGGATGCACTGCGTTTGCAGAAGTATGGTGCAACAGCGATTGCTATTCCTTGCAATACCTCACATTTTTTTGCGGACAGATTACAGGAAGAGCTTTCCGTTCCAATTATTAATATGATTCGCGAAACGGCCATCTTTGTTGCTAATAGGGCAAAGGAAATAAGCTGTGTTGGTATTCTGGCAACAGATGGAACCATTAAGGGTGGTCTTTATCAAAAAGCTTTTGAAGAAGTTGGGGTGAAACCGATCATTCCCTCTGATAGGAACCAGGCGCTGGTGATGAAGATTATATACGAAGGAATCAAGGGTGGAATACCCATTGATTATAATGATTTTAGGACTATTGAGGACGAGTTGTTGGCAAACGGATGCCAGGCTGTGGTCCTGGCTTGTACGGAACTATCATGCTTTAAGGAGATATACAGACTTCCGGATTACTACATCGATGCCATGGAGGTCCTGACCG
>CAZAZH010000200.1:0-2621 GCA_964489585.1 uncultured Syntrophomonas sp. | reverse complement strand
CAGATTCGCAATCAGACCCGGCAAATTGTTTCCAATCTGGGTTTGCTCTTTTCCAGTGCGGATAGCCTGATGGTTATGGCCAATCCGGAGGAACAGGGTGAAGTGGTAAAGGTGTTGCTGGTTAGTGATTTGCATTCCAACCCGGTAGGAATTGAATTATGTAAAAGCTTGGCGGCCCGTTTTAAGGTGGATTTTTTAATAAATGCCGGTGATTTAACTGATATGGGCTCTCAGATGGAAACTGGAGCTACTCAGGATTTGGCCACGGTAGGTGTACCCCAGTTGTTTGTCGGTGGGAATCATGATAGTCCGGAAACCATCAATTTTGTTGCTGGTCTACCCGATAGCCATGTTTTAAACGGGCAGATGTTTAACCTCAATGGGGTCAAGGTTCTGGGTTTTGCTCATCCACTGTCGGCAGTACCAGCTGTAGAGTATGATAATCCGGAGGAAGAAGAGGAAGTTTATAAAGAGCAGGTGACCAGAATAAAGGAGGCGGTTCTGGCCCAGGGCCGTCCCGACATACTGGTAGTGCATGATTCCAGGTTGGGGAAAGAAATTACCCCGCTGGCCGTCCTGGTGGTGGCCGGGCATGACCATCGTATTAGAATAGAGGAGGGGTCGGAGGGTGTTTTTATTAACCCGGGTACTACCGGGGCCTCCGGATTAAGGGGTTTTTATTCAGAGAAAGGCATTTCCTATTCGGCAGCTATTGCTTACCTGGTGCCAGGTTCTGGTTTGGTGGCGGTGGATATGGTTCAATATAATCCAATTTCTCAGCAGTTTTCATTGGAGAGAAAGCTGCTCAATGCCTCGAGTAATGAGTAGATATCTTTAAGAGCGCACACGGGGACGGTTCTTGTGTGTTTTATGTTAAACCGGGCTAACACGGGGACAGTCCCTCTGTTTCTTTGGTTCCAGGCGAAACAGCAGGGACAGTCCCCATGTTAGCCTTTCTTACTCCTCGCGCCTAACCCCTCACCCTTTACCCCTAACCCTAGACAATTAATCAGGTCCCAAATCCGAAGTTATTTATAATATAAAAATTGTTTGCGCCTTTTTTTTACTCGGTTATGGTAAAAAAACGTTTAAAAAGCAGTTTTTTCATAGCCTCCACGTTTGAATAATGAAAAACTGCCAAACATATAATAAAGTATCTTTTTAGTTTAGTGGAGGCTATTTTCATGTTATATGAATTTCAGGTGGTAACTGATATTAATGTAGATACCCTACTTTGTAATTATAACGACCGGTTACACTGGATTAAACAAAGAGGATATAATCCTACTCTGTCCTGTAAAGAGCTGGAAGGTAATATAAATCTAATCATTCTGCGACTGGAAGGTAACCAGGTAGGTGGTGTTTTTCGTAATGAGGATGTTATCCACATTTTTAAACATCAAATTTCCGAAATCCTGGCTGAGCATATCGTGACGGATTGGGAAGATAAATTATTGCACAGGGAAATAATGCGTAGCTGTCGCCACCTCCCAGTGGAAGAACGTAATAGTGTACACCAGCGAGCGGCGGAGTTTTTGAAAAAATGCCATGATAATGAAAGTTTGAATCTGTTAATGAACTTCAGCAGGAAAAATCGGATTACCCATCGTTTAATGGATTATATTAGCACCAATCGAACCGTGAATGTTGAAGGTTTTATAAACTTTTGTATGCAGGATTACCTGACCGAATTAAAATTTGCCGTAGAGGTAGCTATAGAAGAACTGCGTAATCAAAAGGAATATAATGATTTCGTTAATCTGCTGCGCTATTTTGTAGATACCCAGGCCCCTAAAATTTATGAAGTTAATCTTATGATGGGGGCTAATGGTATTTTTTATCTATGGGATGGCCAGGGTATTAAAATTGAAGAGAATTATATTAATTACTACCTGGACGAAATGTTGATGGATGAAATTAATCTGGATGATGTGCTGATAAGTATCCTCATCACCATTGCCCCCAGAAAAATAATTCTTCATAATGTTGCCAATCTTAATAGTGAACCGGTGGAAATGATAAAAAGTGTTTTCAAGGAAAAAATCAACCAGTGCCCCGGGTGTGAACGGTGTTACCAGTATGCTCCAAGCAAGGACCAGCATAAACACTAAAACGATGTTACCCTGAGGCAAAGCCGAAGGATCTAAGACTCTTTGCTATCGTTCAGAGTGACCACAGTGTAGTCTTTGGCGTTTCAATTTTAGGCATAATACGTTATCCGTTTCCCTATCCTTTCCCTAATAGCGACCCTTGGGAGCAGCCGTTTACCCTACGGGTACGTCCAATATAGCTTTCCTCTTATTCCTTCCGTTTCAGAATTGATTATTTTATCATCATTACTCTGTTATCCCCAATTTTATTGCGACAAAAAGTAAAATTTGATATATTCTTTAGGTAATGTATTATGCCTGTGATTTAGGGTGAAATAGAAATGTACAAGTTTATTCTCATTCCTCTGGTCAGTGCCTTGATTGGGTATCTTACCAATGTAGTTGCCATAAGAATGTTATTCTGGCCGCGGCAGCCGGTTAACCTGATCTTTTTCCAATTACATGGGCTGCTTCCCAAGCGTCGGGCCGAACTGGCCAGCAGCCTGGGTCAACTGGTAGAGGAACAGCTAT
>CAZAZH010000199.1:0-2639 GCA_964489585.1 uncultured Syntrophomonas sp. | reverse complement strand
GGAATAAACTATCCCATCTAGAAGTGGATAGGTTAAGCCGGCAGGTATGCCGCCGCCTGGAAGAACTGCAACCGCTGCAACAGGCAAAGGTAATAATGGGGTTTAGCAGTATTAGAAATGAGGTTAACCTGGGTCCTTTGCTTCAGAAGTTACAAAACCAGGGGCGTACTATCCTGCTTCCAAGAGTAGAGGGGGATAGTATACAGGCAGTTCAATTCAGGCCTGGGAAAGAGATGGGACGTGGTTCTTTCGGTATCCGGGAACCGCTGGGAGAGCCTTTTGCAGTTGATAAAATTGATGTGGTAATAGTTCCTGGTCTGGTATTTGATGCCAATGGTTACCGCTTAGGTTATGGCAAAGGCTATTATGACCGTTTCCTACCTCGTTTGAACCAACAGTGCTTTAAATGTGGGATTTGCTATGAATTTCAAGTTGTGGACAGTGCCTATCCTCACCCTGGGGATATTCCGGTGCATTGGATAGTTACTGACAGGTCTGAAATTGCATTAAATTGGGATTTCTTTTAATGGTAGCAGCGGAGGGAGGAGGAGTTAGAATTTTTAAAAAGCAGTTTCGGGGTTATCATCGTGGCCAGGTTGATAATTTATTAACAAGTATGGAAAAGGAAAAGGAGCAGCAGTTACTGGATTTAAAACAGGAAATGGCCGGCTGCCTGCGCCATAATTATGAACTTGTACAGGAAATAGAAAAAATTATAGGGGATTTAGAAAGTAATCGTGCTCGGGACCAGGGGGACCGGTTGGAAGAAATAGTGATAAAATTACGATCCCTGCGTAATAGAGCCCGCTTGCACAATCAGAAAATGGAGAAAATAGCTTATTCTCTGGATTTAGTATTGGAGTCTTACATATCTGAAGATGAACCACTATCGACGGATTTAGCAGAGAAGGGGACCGGTGAACTTATTTGTGCTGCTGCAGACGATGAGGACACTGAGGAAGAGATATCGACATTGGATGGGCAGGTCATTCCCAGCCCTGGGGATACAATTGAATCCACCCCAACCGCAGAAAAATCTTACGCTGTACCACGGGCTTTAATAATCGATGATGATGTTACTATCCGGGCGGTAATAAGGCTGATGCTCGAACGGGAAGGCTATGAGGTAATAGAAGCTACCAATGGGCGTGAAGCACTCCAGATGATGGAGCAAGCCCCGGCACCTGATATAATTATTCTTGATTTAATGCTGCCCTATGTCGACGGCCTGCAGGTAATAAAAAAGATTCGCAACCATCCTGAGTGGAAGAACGTTCCTGTAATCATGCTTTCAGCCAATGTCTCGGAAAATGAGGTGGTTAAACTATTAAAAGCCGGGGCCAACGATTATGTCACCAAGCCCTTTAATCCTCGGGAACTGGTGGCACGGGTAAATGCTAATGTAGAAAGATTTTATGGTATCAGCTCGGTGCAAAATAAGAGTTCCTCGGGAAAGGAAAATTGAGATGCTGAACATGGAGGCATTGCAGGTTGTGGTTGTAATAGCAGCCGGACTGGCTATTACCACCTTGTTAATACTTCTTTCCCTGCTGTTTATGGGTTGGATACAAAATAACAGGGAAAAAAGACAGGAACGCTTCTACGTTAAGTGGGAACCTTTGTTGGCTGAGGCCAGTTTGGGTGAACAATTTCCCCTGCTACCGTCCCTACGGCGCCGGGATTACATAAGTTTTTTGCTTCTTTGGAACCGTTTTCAGCAAAACCTTCGAGCCGAGTCCAGGTGGGGGTTAGTGCAACTGGCTAACAACCTGGGTATGGATAAAGTAGTTGCACGGATGACGGGTAGCAGGGATGAAACCGATAAAGCCCTGGCAGCCCTTACTCTGGGTAATCTTAAAGATTATAGCCGCTGGTATCTATTACAGAATATGGCGGAAAGAGAATCTGGTATGTCTGCACAAATAGCAGCTGGCGCCCTGGCAAAAATTGATCCCTTAAGGGCCGCACCAATTTTGATTTCCCTTTTTGTAGAACGCCATGAGTGGCCCCAGACCAGAGTAGCTGCTATACTGGACGAAATGGGCTCGGAGACAGTAAGTAAACCCCTGGTTGAGGCTATTCGTAAGGCTGAGAAAGCTGACATTCCCCGTTTGTTACGTTTCATTCCCTTTATTGAACCTCGTGCGGCAGTACTTTTGGTTAGGAACCTCTTATCCACTCATCATGATAGTGAGGTTATCGCTGCTTGTCTTACTGCGGTAAGATACCTGGAAGACCAGGAAAGTAAGGCTGTGGTTATTAGCTTGCTCGATCATCCGGGGTGGGCGGTAAGGGTTCAGGCGGTTAATGCCCTGGGGCGACTGGCTGGACCAGGTGACGTGGACTACTTGAGCAGGATGTTATCTGATAGCAACTGGTGGGTGCGCTATCGGAGTGCCCAGGCTCTGGTAGGCCTGCCTTTCATGGATCAAAAAAAGCTGGAGAATATAAGGAAAGGCCAGAGCGACCGTTATGCCCGGGATATCATGGCCCAGGTAATAGAGGAGGAAGGGAAGGGTGATTCCCGGTGAGCAGGTGGATTATTTATTTGCAATGGTTTTTTCTGGTTTATATGCTATGTCTCAGCGCATCATATATACTGCTCAACATTATTTCTATTTTTAGCATTTTACGCCATA
>CAZAZH010000198.1:0-2639 GCA_964489585.1 uncultured Syntrophomonas sp. | reverse complement strand
AAATATTTGCTGCCAAAATGGAAATACATGTGCTATACAGCACCGGAAGGGTTTTGGCCGGCATTGCTATAGCCATTCTGCTGGGACTACCTTTAGGTTTTTTGATGGGCTATTTTGAAAAAGTGGATAAACTCCTGTCCCCTCTGGTTTATTTCACCTACCCGGTTCCTAAATTGGCGTTGCTCCCTATAGTAATGCTATTGTTTGGTTTAGGCGAAACTTCTAAACTCATAATGATAGTGATAATTATAGTTTTTCAAATCATAATTACCGCCCGGGATGCGGTTAAAGACATCCCCCCGGAGATTTTCCGTTCGCTCAACTCCCTGGGCGCCAGTAAACTGCAAATGCTTAGTCAAATCATACTCCCAGCTTCATTGGCCGAAGTATTAACCTCCATTCGCCTGGCTCTGGGAACAGCCGTATCCGTTTTATTTTTTACCGAAACCTATGGTACTGAATATGGCATGGGCTATTTCATTATGGATGCCTGGCTGCGGGTGAATTATCTGGATATGTATGCCGGTATTGTGGTTCTTAGCTTAATGGGATTTTGCTTATTTATCGCCATAGATATCGCGGAGAACCGTATGTGTTCCTGGAGATAGGAGAAATGTATGGCTGTTTTCAATGTCAGCACTCGGCATCCAACCCTTCAAATACTTCCTTTGTGGAAATAAACAAAACACCTGTATTCAATCTACTCCCAATCCCTCATAAATTATTTCCTTTACTTTTTCTTCCGATAAACCGTCTATCACTGCGAAAATTGCCCGGCATTTAACCTCACTATTAATAAATTCTGCATTAAAGATTTCTTTAAGCAGCGATAATTCCATATGAGCTCTATCTCTCACATTGGGTTGATCAGCTGCTGTAATAATCTGATCATTGCAGACATCAACTGCCTCCAACAATTCATCTGAATCTATCCTAATGCCTCTTAGAAAATAGTAGTCTTCACTTAAAATCATTCTTGGAAATAAAGCCAGGTCTTTTAATAGTAAAAATGGTTGATCAAATAATACCGATTGGTCTGCGCCAGGGCTGAAAGAAAATACAATGCTATTCTGCAGCACATCAGGAAAAACCTTGCCGGTTAACACCTTTTCTAATCGAAATTCCAGTTCACCAGTAATAATATCAATTACCCGTTGCTCCAGTTTTTCCCCGGGAAAGAATTCCTCATATATTCTGTTGGCATCGCCAACGATTTTTTCTTGCCGTTGTTTAATAAAAGCCTGAATAGTTTCCCTTCTTTGGTCAGCCCCTGGAAGATGCCTGGTTCTAATTCCCATAGAATTATATATTAATTCCAGAGCATCATCAGTAATACGATTTAACTCGTTTTGCAATAAAACAATCATAGCATCCGGCATCCAGTGTAAGCCATCACCCAGGGAAAAACCCAAACGGCGTAGCAAAGTGGCCCCATTTGTTTTAAAGTTGTTAAACTTTCTTAAAGCTTCAGGCTCAAGAGCCGATATTCGGTATTTCACTTCCCTTGTAACCGTCCCCACTGTTCGTAAACTGTCCAACCCGAACCACTCAGCTTGAGCCGGGTATGCAATCTTTTCCAGGCTTCCGCACCTACATATAGTTATACCTGATTGCCAATTGCTAGAATTCGTTTCATATGCCTGGTTGAATCGGTTCATTTTGTTCAAGCATATCCAGATATTTTTCCAGTGCCTCAACATATAAAGAATTCTTGGATATTCTCATACCGTTATCTTTCCTTACCCTAATCGCCTGTTCTAATTTTTCGAACACCGGAGCAGGAACTCTAATATTTACAGTTATGTTGGGTACCTGTTTTTTTATTTCCATATACACTTCCCTCCTTTCCTGAGATTAATAATTGTTGAGGATGCCGCGCTAAAACTACCTGGTAAGAAGCTCCAATATCTCCATGTCTCCGCTTAACTCGGCCAACTGCAGTGGGGTGTAACCATCATTATTAGGAGCGTTTAGTTGATCTTTATCAATGCCCTCATAAGATAATTGTCTTATCGTTGAGGAGTCATGAAGTTTAACTAGTAAATGTAACGGGGTGTCGCCGTCCTTATTTTGGACATTACTGATCAATTCGCTGAGCCAATCATGGATAGATAAATCTTCGTCAATAGTATTGCTGAGTGCCAGGATATGACCGAGAGCATTTCCTTCAATATCCTTGATTTTGCTTTGTTCAGTTAAAAAACTATAGCGATCATCCCAATTGGAATATTCAAACTCCAAATAACTACTAATAGTCTCAAAATCATGGTTTGCTATAAGGTGGAAAAGCGGTGTACGCCCCAATTTGTCTTGCCTGGTCATATTCTCGGGTCCGATAATGCCAAGATGATTAAAAAGGTGGTAATCTACATCATTATTTATAGTCGCATAATGCAAAACAGTACTGCCCCAATCATCCTGTATTTCAGTATTGGCACCGGCGTCTATCAGCATATCTCCAACCGTATTTGGCTCAAGCTGGCTGAAAAATAGTGCGGTGCGACCAAACGGACCAGGGGCATTAGGATCAGCACCGTGGTCTAAAAGTAACCGGGCTACTTTGCGATTATCCCGATAGGCAGCGACCATTAAAGGTGTAAAGCCCATATCATCAGGCTGATTAGGGTTAGCACCATTTT
>CAZAZH010000197.1:0-2648 GCA_964489585.1 uncultured Syntrophomonas sp. | reverse complement strand
CAGGTACGACCAATAGACCCAGTAGCTCCAACTACAGCCGCCCTGCTATGGTTAGGATTAATATGCATTTTTTCGGCGCCGGCAAATAGTGCCTCCATGGCCATAAGAGTAGTAAAACTATTGCCGCTGGTTATAGCTACCCCCCGATTTTGAACTGACCTTCCACCCCGGGTTACTACCGAGGTTAAAGCCCCCAGTCCTATTATCCTGGCTCCCAGTTCTTTGCCCAAATCTACTGCCTCGGTAATCATGGCTACGGTTTCTTGGCGAGGCAAATTCATCATTTCCCGGGCGCCAAAAGGTACTCCAATTAACCAGCCTTCGGCAATTTTACCATCCAGTGACCTGATGGCCGGCATATGGCAAACTACCTCTACCCCAGGGCTATCCTTCTGCCAGTCTATAAAGCGGTACAGCTCATCCCGGTTAAATGAAGCAAAGGACGGATTATTAGCTACCACATCTTCCGGCGCAGGATAATGAATTATAAAAGCAAATTTTTCGCTGGCTTGTTCCCCTGGTTTAAGCTGGGAAGATTTAGTTTTACGGCTTTGGGGACGATAGTCCACAATCTGTTCTGGTTTACCGTAATCTCCAAGTATATAGCGATAGAATTGGGCAAAATCACGATAACTCACAATTTTGCATACTATGTCCAGAACTTCTACAACGTAGTCCATATCCTCATAGGAAATATTTAGAGCCGGCTCTAATCTTAAAGTCATGGAATCATTTAGAAAGGGAGCCAGGCGAATATTATAAACGTTTAACAAAAAGCCTGTTACCAATGCGGTAAACCCGCCGGAGTTAATTATAAAAGCGGTATCATAGGACCCGCAATCTTTAAGGTCATGAAATTCCAGGCCTAACATCAAGCCCCTTCCCCGTACTTCTTTAACCGCATTAGGATAGCGCTCGGCCAATTGCTGCAATTTATCCAGAAGGTAATCACCTTTCCTGGCTACCTCCTGTACCAGTTGCTGCTCTTTAGCAAGCAGTTTTTCCAGTACGGCCTGGCCTACAGCACAGGTAAGATTATTATTAGCAAAAGTTGAACTGTGGAGCATACCGAAATCATCGTTCCATATCCGTGGAGAACTGATACATACCGCCAGGGGTAATAAACCACCACCCAGAGCTTTGGCCAGTAGCATTATATCAGGCTCAACTCCCTCATGTTCGCAAGCAAAGAGCCTGCCGGTTCGGCCTAATCCGGTTTGAATTTCGTCCAGTATTAAGGCCGCACCGTAAGCATTGCAAATCTCCCGAGCGGCAGTCAGGTAACCAGGTTGGGCTTCAATTATCCCACCTTCGCCCTGTATAGGTTCAACTATAAAGGCAGCAATATTATTGCCTTGTTCAGCAAATATCTGCTTTAGAACCTCTGTATCATTGAAGGGTACAGTTATGAAACCAGGAATAGGCGCATAAAACGGCTTTTGATAAGATTCCTTTCCCGTAGCCGATAAAGCCCCCATGGTTTTACCGTGAAAACTATTAGTTGTAGATACAATAATTTCCCGGCCGGTACTGGAACGCACAAGCTTAATAGCAGTTTCCACTGCTTCCGCCCCGCTCTGACAGAAGGTGCAATAACAGAGATCCCCGGGGGTGCATTCTGCCAGCAAATTGGCCAGCTTCAAGGCTTCCTGAGGAAGCGAGGGCTGAACTAAACTGGGCAGGGATTTTTCTCGCACTTCCTCTAACCGCTCCCAAATAAAGTCCGGATTATAGCCAAAGGGAACGGCTCCGTATTGGGAAATAAAATCGAGATAGCGCCGTCCTTTCTCATCCTGCAGGTAGCTTCCCTGTCCTGATATATAGTATTTATCCAGCTGAAACATACTTAGAGTTTCTTTTAAAGTAGGGTTAAGTAAATCATTGCGCAGGTCTGACATTTTTATGTCTCCCTCCTTGTGCACATTCTTGTGCAATTTTATTTTAGATATGACTATATTTTATAGATTAAAACCGTCCTGTCAAATTTTTTGCTAATAATCCGTGACACGGGGGGACGTTTTCGGGGACACAGGGGGACGTTTTCGGTGTGTCATTTCTTTGAAACCGAAAACGTCCCCCTGTGTCACCCTGTGTCACCAGTCTATGTATATGATTTTCCGAATTGGAAATATTATGAGTAAATTGATAAATAGACGCGCGAGGCCGCGCGAATTGCTTTACAAAAAATTATAAGTAAGGAGGGCTCTTAAGATGGAAGATCGCGAGATTAGAACTGAGGAAGGGTATGATTTAGGGACATTTAATTTTCTCAAAGCCGGATGGTGGATATTGCACATTGTCGCTATCGTAGGCGTTTTCTACCTCGGTTACCTATATGGCGGTTCAGTTTTTTAAGGAACTTTTTACCAGGACCAGTGGTTGTAAAAGCCACTGGTTTTTTTAATGGGGAAATAGACGCGTATAACGCACCCGAAGGGCATACGGCAAATAAGGATGAAAATAAATGTTTCACGTGAAACAATATGTTTGACAATAAACATCAGTGCCTATTTTCTAATTAACCAGCCATGAGTGCGGCACATAACCACTTATGAAAATAGACGAGAGCGGTAATCCCAGATAAATTATATTCTTAATAAATTCAGTGTTTTTCATAGTTTTCAGTGTATTCAGTGTCTATTTTCTTA
>CAZAZH010000196.1:0-2687 GCA_964489585.1 uncultured Syntrophomonas sp. | reverse complement strand
ATAGAAACCCGGGATCGCCTGGATCTAAAGGTGGCGGAAAATATTCTGGAAGAAGACCATTATGGTCTGGAGAAACCTAAAGAAAGAATCATGGAATATTTGGCTATTAGAAAATTAGCCAAAAAGATGAAAGGGCCGATACTCTGTTTGGTTGGACCTCCCGGAGTAGGTAAAACTTCTCTGGGAAAATCGGTAGCCCGTTCGCTGGGAAGAAAATTTGTGCGCATGTCTCTGGGAGGTATTCGGGATGAAGCCGAAATCAGGGGGCATCGACGTACCTATGTCGGTTCTATGCCGGGGCGGGTATTGCAGGGTATGAAGACAGCAGGTTCACGCAATCCCGTATTCTTACTGGATGAAATCGATAAAATGACCATGGATTTCAGAGGAGACCCGGCTTCAGCACTGCTGGAAGTGCTGGATCCCGAACAAAACTATACTTTCAGTGACCATTATCTGGAAATACCCTTTGACCTGTCCAAGGTAATGTTCATTACTACCGCCAATACGGTTCATAACATACCCAGACCGCTTCTTGACCGGATGGAAGTTATTGAACTGGGTGGCTATACTGAAGAAGACAAAGTGCACATTGCCATGGATTACTTAATACCCAAACAAATTAAGGAACATGGCTTAAAAGATAGTCATATCAGTTTCTCGGAAGGAGCTATCCGCAAAATTATTCGGGAATATACCCGCGAAGCTGGAGTGCGCAACCTGGAACGGCAAATAGCTTCTATATGTCGCAAAGTTGCACGCCAGGTAGTAGAGGATAAAAACACTTCGGTTGATGTATCTGGCAATAGCATAACCAAATACCTGGGGGCTGAACGTTATCGTTATGGAGTAGCGGAAAAAGAAAGCCAGGTGGGAGTTGCTACGGGCCTGGCCTGGACCGAAAGCGGAGGGGATATCCTATCCATTGAGGTAGCTCTTTTGAAGGGTAAAGGTAATCTTACCCTTACTGGTAAGCTGGGTGATGTTATGAAGGAATCTGCCCAGGCAGCTCTAACTTATGTTCGTTCCCGGGCAGATGATTTAAATATCAGCGAGGAGATTCAAGAAAAATATGATGTTCACCTGCATGTGCCGGAAGGTGCCATTCCTAAAGACGGACCATCAGCAGGCATTACCATTGCCACTTCCCTGGCCTCGGCTATGTCGGGAAGACCGGTACGTAATAATGTAGCCATGACGGGTGAAATAACTTTGCGAGGAAGAGTGCTTCCCATAGGTGGGCTCAAGGAAAAAGTCCTGGCAGCTCACCGTGCTGGTATTAACACCATTATCATGCCGATAGATAACAAAAAAGATTTGGCTGAGATTCCGGCCAATGTCAAAAAGAAGATGCGATTTGTAATGGTAGATCATATGGACCAGGTACTGGAGGAAACCCTGATAAATACTGATATGAACTAATGGGACAGGGGGACAGGTCCCTTGTCCCAAAACGTTTTGGGACAAGGGACCTGTCCCCCTGTCCCGGGTGGGAGTTATTAAATGATAATTAAATCAGCCGAATTTAAAGGGGCCTTTGTCGATTGGAATAAGCTTCCGGACCTTGATTTACCGGAAATAGCTATGGTGGGGCGCTCCAATGTGGGCAAATCATCTCTCATAAACAAAATCCTTAACCGCAGGAATTTGGCTAAATCTAGCTCTACCCCGGGAAAGACTCGTACTATAAACTTCTATTTAATTAACCAATCCTTTCATCTGGTTGATCTGCCGGGATATGGTTACGCTAAAGTATCCCGTAGCGAGCAGCAAAAATGGGGCCAGATAATCGAAAACTATTTAAAAAACCGGAAACAGTTGCGTGGTGTTATGCATCTAATCGATATCAGGCACGAACCGGGCGAAAATGACGTTCTTATGAAAGAATGGCTCAGTCACTATGATATACCCATTTTAATAGTAGCTACCAAGGCTGATAAAATATCCCGCGGTGCCCGGCAAAAACATTTGCAAGCTATAAGCCATAAACTAAATCTTGACCCCGACCTTAAACCATTAGTCTTCTCTGCCCAAACCGGCGAAGGAACCAAAGACCTCCACGCAGCTATTGAAGAAGTACTAGGGGGGTGACAGGGGACGGTTCCTCTGTCACCCTTAACTAATTCTCTCCTTCATATACTCAATCAATTCTTTTTCCGTTTCGTTTTCCCGGGTAGCCAGGAAACGGTCCAGCATTTCAATTAATTGCTCAGGGCCGCCATCCTCAGATAAACGTTCACGGGGGGATTTACCACCCAATTCGCTCATCGTGGTATCCAGCCATCTTTCCGTTTCTTGATCCTTTACAATTGTAAACCACAACCAGTTTTTATCGGCAGGGGGCGGTTGCTGCAGAAAACGATTACTAACTATTACTATCTGTTTACCAGGTAGGAGAACACCTACTTTGTTTTCCAGCTTTTTAATATCTTCCAGGATATCGGCACAAGTTACCACTACGTTTTCTCCAACCATTATTCTTATATATCCCCGGTTCTCTCCTGAGGGTGCAAACCAGGTAAAACCTGCGCTATCATATAGCTGCTTATATTCTTCATCAGTGGCCAGTTTTTCCAATAAGAGAGCTCTCTCTTCCTCATTTATTTCACAACAGCGCATATCATTAAAATTGACCAGGGTTTTATTATAGGCATGATCAAAAATGCCATAGGTTATTTCGCCATGGA
>CAZAZH010000195.1:0-2689 GCA_964489585.1 uncultured Syntrophomonas sp. | reverse complement strand
TACTGCTTTTTACTATAGTTGTAAACCGGGCCCGGCTTAGTGACCTGGGGATAAAACATGTCAGCAGCAAGGAATATTTACGCTACGGATTAATGGGCGGCGGTTTCCTGCTTATTTTTATTATTGCCCTGGGAGTGATTATTAATCTAATCCACCCTGATATTCAACCGCAACTGTTTGAAGATATGCTGCGTGAAGTCAGCAGTCCTGGTGGGCTTATAACCCTTTTAATCATGGGCGCGGTATTAGCCCCGATATCAGAAGAACTGTATTACCGAGGGATGATTTACCCGGTTTTCCGCGGTTATGTAGGACCATTCTGGGGTGCGATTATTTCCGGTATTATCTTCGGACTGGTACACTGGGATTTATGGCGGGCTATTCCCCTTGCTGCCGGAGGTGTGATTCTGTGCTATATATACGAAAAAAGCGGTAGTATCCTGGTTTCCGCTTTGGCCCACGGAGTATGGAACGGAGTTATGGCATTGATTGTTTATTTCAGTTTGGTAAGTATATAATTAAGTGGGGCAAGTGGGGTGAGTCAAGGGGACGGTTCTTGTGACTCACTGAAAGTGCGTCACAAGAACCGTCCCCTTGACTTAGCATACTCCCTGGAAGAGGATTTTATTTATTATTTGAGGAGGAGTAAAATACATGCCTATATACGAGTATCAATGTGAGAATTGTGGAAAGTTTGATAAGCTACAAAAGTTTAGTGATGAAGCTCTAAAGGTCTGTCCGTCCTGTGGAGGGAAAGCAGAAAGAATTATTAGTAAGAACGTAGGCATAGTATTTAAAGGCTCAGGGTGGTACGCTACAGACAGTAAGGTAAAAGATCAGGTTCGCTCCCTGAACAAGGAACGGCAGAAAGATAACCAGGCATTATTGGATGGTGATGTTAGTGGTTATGTTAAACAAGCGGAGAATACCGAGAAGAAGATTTCGGAAAGCATTTAAAGGTACAACTAGTCTAATTAATCCCCGTAAGGGGATTTCTTGTTTATTACTTCTTATCTCTTTTTAGTCAATGCAGGATTTTCTTATCGTTTTGCAGTATTTAATTAATAACCCAGAATAAAACATTTTTTAGTTACAAACGCCGGGTAAGCAGACGGATGCAGATTAAAGCCATGGCCTTTGGTCCGCATTGTAAGCAAAATACTAAATCTTTTCCGAATGTGGGGTGACCAGGTGAAAATAATTAATGTAGTAGAATCAATGGTATGGGAGGCTATGGATTCCGTATTAGAGCAGAAACCAGGCGTTTGCCGCTGCGAAAAATGCCGGGCCGATATAGCAGCCTATGCCTTAAATCAATTGGACCCACGTTATGCTGCCAGTAAACTGGGCGAAATTCTTATAAAAACGGGTTCCCTTGATTCAGATATGCATGTAGCGATATTGGTGGCTTTAACTGAGGCAGTGGAAATAGTTAGTGCTAATCCACGTCATGAGAAGGAGTCAATATCAGAGTGAAAAAGATAACTATATATACTGATGGAGCCTGTTCCGGTAATCCAGGACCAGGCGGATGGGGGGCGGTGCTTCTTTACGGAAACAGGATAAAAGAAATCTCGGGTGGTGAAGATAATACAACTAATCAACGCATGGAGCTTACTGCAGTGGTTGAAGCCCTGCGGGCACTTAAAGTAACTGGTTGGGATGTAGTGGTGCATTCAGATAGTGCTTATATTGTAAATGCTTTCCGTGAGGACTGGATAGGTCGCTGGCAGAAAAACGGGTGGAAAAATAGTAAAAAGGAAGATGTAGCCAACCAGGATCTATGGAAATCCCTACTGGCTTTGATGAGCAAGAACCGGGTAAAAATAGAAAAAGTCAAGGGACATTCCGGAGACCGGTGGAATGAACGCTGTGACGAACTGGCCCGGAATGCAATAAACAGGGGGGTTAAGGGGGATGTTTGATAATATTCGTGACCGCTATACCACCTGGCTGGTTAAGCGGCAATTAACCAGCTACGGTAAAAATTTTCGGGGTCGTAATCCAGGCTATATTTTTTTAGGTAAGGGTTCTGAAGTTCACATTGGTGATAATGTTCTGATTGAGCGTAAGGTGCGCATATCAACCGGCGAAAATGCCCGGATTTATATAGGTGATGATACTTACCTGGGTGACGGGACTAATGTTCTATCAGTTAAAGAAGTGAATATTGGCCGGGGTTGTGCCATAAGCTGGCATGTGCTTTTTATGGATACCTCCTCTCACCCTTTTGCTATACAGGGGCAGGAACTTCGCACCCTGATAGAACCTATAAGAGTTGAAGACCATGTTTGGATTGGCTGCCGCGCCGTTATCCTTAAAGGAGTAACAGTAGGCGAAGGCTCGGTAATAGCTAATAATGCAGTGGTAACACATGATGTACCCCCCCGTACCCTGGTAGGTGGGAATCCGGCCCGAGTAATTAAAGAGGATGTAATATGGGAGTAAACAAGGTTAAGATAAATTATGATAATGGCAATGGTATAGAAGTCAGGGTGAGTGATAACAGTGCTACCCTGGAGGACTTATTAGATGCCTGGCAGCCTCTCTGTGATGATGAGAGGCTTAATAAATTATATGCCCAAAACCAGCACCGGGAATGCCGCGGTTGTACGGTAAACTGCTGTAACACGGCCTATGTCATTCCCGATTTGATTGCTTTTAAAAAAATGGCCAAATTTACCGGACT
>CAZAZH010000194.1:0-2692 GCA_964489585.1 uncultured Syntrophomonas sp. | reverse complement strand
TCGGGAATAAATTTTACTGCCAGGTTAATTATATCCTCCATCAGCATCAATAAATCTTTATTCCCATCCCAATATGACAGCATAGTTTCCCGGCTGACGCTATCCATCATTCTTTTTAACACCAGGGATATTAGTAAAATATCGTCTAATTGACCCAGGAAAGGTATCATATCGGGGAGAAAATCCCAGGGGGATAGTACATAGGCTATAGTCCCCAGTAAGAGAGCCCGGTCAGTCTTGCTAACATTTGCATCCTGGGCTAACCGATAAATAAGTTTTAAAAAGTTAGGAATAAACAACAGGCTTTCCTTTAAAGTAGTCATCGCTGCACTTTGGTTTACATCTTTACTCATAATGCACCACCTCTTAAAATAGTATGACTCAATAACTAAAAAACTATTTTTCGGCCTCGGATATTTATACTCAAAATTATACCCACCGCAATTAAGTTAGTTAGCATGGAGCTACCCCCATAGCTTAAAAATGGCAGTGGTATTCCGGTAACCGGCATTAAGCCAATTGCCATTCCTATACTCTCAAAAATGTGGAATAGCCACATAGCAGTAATACCCAACACCACCAGGGTACCATAAAGCTCCTTGGCATTAAAACTAATATTAATGGCCCTTAATATCAAAACTCCATATAGAATAAGAACAAAGGCTGCCCCCAAAAATCCCAGTTCTTCACCTATAACCGCATATATAAAATCAGTATGGTGCTCAGGTAAAAAGTTTAACTGTACCTGGGTACCATTAAATAACCCCTTACCGGTAAGTCCACCAGAACCAATAGCTACCAATGACTGGATGGTGTTCCATCCGAATCCTCTCCCCCCCTGTCCATCATTATAGGGATCTAAAAATACTATCAGGCGTTTTATCTGGTAATCCTCCAGGGGCAGAGGCAGACCAAATTCAACATGGGCAAAAAAGAGTAATGCTACAAGCAGTACCCCTGAAAAGAGCAGGGTCAGGAGAATTTTAGGATTGGCTCCGGCAACATACATCATTACCAGGGTTATAGCTATGTACACCAGTCCAGTGCCCAGGTCAGGCTGCATAAGTATTAATATAAAAGGTAGACCCATATAAGCAAAACAGGGAAGCATTTGCGCCAGGGTATCCATTTCACCTTTGCGATTATTTAAAAAATCGGCAAATGCCAGTATTAATAAAATTTTGGTAAACTCGGCCGGTTGTACTGCGGGCAGGGGGCCAAAACTAATCCAACCGGTGGTTCCCCGCACTTCTTGACCAAATACCAGTACTAAACTTAGCAGGAGAACAGAGAAACCGTATAAATACCAGCTATAACTTTTCAGCTCTACATACTCATAACGCAGGATAATAATAATAGCCAAAACACCCATAGCTATGGAACCAATCTGCTTTTTTAGATAAAAATAGGGATCACTGGAAATGCTGCTAGTGGCACTGGCCAAAACTACCAGGCCAAAAACTAGAAGGATTAAGAGGGTTATGACGTAGGTTTTATCTATAAACTTAAGACGTTTTATTTCCAATTCTCGTACCTCCCCATCCATTATAAAGCTTACGAAAATAAAGTGTCCAGCTTACATAGTGAGTGAGGAGTGAGGGGTAGGGGTAAGGGGCAAGAACATACCATGCGAACCAGTTTTCGTATAGCTGTTTCCCCTTTACATTACATAACGCCTATCTTTGCTGCAGCTGTTCCAGTTTGGCTTCTATTCTATCCAGACTTTTTTCAATCCGGCCCAGTGTTTTAATCAACCATATTATAAATATTACGGGGACAGCAATGATAACAATATAGAACAACAATAAAAACAATTCCCAGAGGCCAAAATTCATTTTTTATATCACCTGCCTCACGTGAGTCAGGGGGACGGTTCAAAACCACCGAAAAAGTGCTCTTTTACGTGTCATTCTGAGCGATAGCGAAGAATCTAATTACGTAAACCCCAACATTAAGGAATTCCAAAGAGATCCTTCGTCGCCTGTAGCTCCTCAGGATGACATTTATGATACTTTTTTCAGCAGTCTCGGACGGTTCTTGTGACTCACTAGCTATTTTCCTATATACGCTGCTATCCCTTCCGCTATGGCTTCGGCAGCCAAATCAAGAAAATATTCCTGTTGCAAGAGCATTTCTTCTTCAGCGTTGCTGAGAAAAGCTACTTCTACCAGAGCAGAAGGCATGGTGGTATTTTGCAAGACCCAATAGGGGCTTTGCTTTACTCCCCGGTCAGGCCGTCCAAGTTTTGCTATTAATCGGCGTTGCAGGTTTTCGGCCAGGGATTTGCGCTCATCTAGTTGTAGGAAAAGCAGATCATTGTCTACGGGAGCATAATAATAAGTTTCAGTACCCTGAGCAGCCGGGTTATTATTAGCAGCGTTTGCATGTATGGATACAAAAACCCCGGGATTAAGGCGGTTGGCAATCTCACTGATTTCATCTCGTTCTTTCGACAGTTCCAGGTATGTATCAGTAGTACGGGTATATTCCACCTCGATACCTCTCTGCTTAAGCAATTCACCTGCTTTTAGTGCTATTGTTAAATTTACATCTTTTTCATTAATACAGGCTCCGCGGGCTCCGGTATCCTTGCCCCCATGGCCCGGGTCCAGAACCACTAGATTATCACGCCGAGCCTTGATTTGCCCCTGGCCTACCAGCAGTATGTTGATATCGTGCCCATCAGTACTCT
>CAZAZH010000193.1:0-2744 GCA_964489585.1 uncultured Syntrophomonas sp. | reverse complement strand
TGGCCAGTTTAGCTGATATAGCTGCCTGACCCAGGATAATGCCTGCCACCACCCCCGCAGTCTGCCCTACCGGACCGGGCAGACGCAGGCCTGACTCAATTACAATTTGAATGATAAATTCCTGAATCAAGACTTCAATCAAAACTGGAAAGGGAACCTCCTTGCGGGCCTGGGCCAGGCTAACGATCAAATTTGTTGGCAGTAATTCAGGCGTAAAACTAATCATGGCAATATAAAGAGCCGGAAATGAAATGGCAATAAAAAAAGCCAGAAAACGTATAGACCTGATAAAGGAACCGAAATAGGTTCGCTCCAGGTAATCCTCCGGAGCCTGAAAAAACTCCACAAAAAGGGACGGAAGGAAAATAGCAGTAGGAGTGCCGTCCACCATTACAGCTATACGCCCTTCCAGCAATTCAGCTACGGTTTTATCAGGACGCTCGGTGCTCCATATCTGGGGAAAAGGAGAATAGGGCTTATCCTCAATATTTTGAATAATACTTCCGGAATTTAACACTCCGTCTATATCAATACGGTTAAGCCTTTCATTAAGGCGGTCCAATAAGCCATGGTCAACGATATCATCAATGTACAAAACTGCCAGCGGAGTACGGGTACGCTGGCCTACTATAGTTTTTTTTATCACCAGGCGGGGAGTACGCAGGTGGCGCCGGACCATGGCAATATTCGTATCCAAATTTTCAATGAAACCCTCCCGGGGACCGCGTATGGCTTTCTCAGCAGGGGGTTCTTCGATAGAGCGAAACTGGCCACCATGAATATCGATTATAACAGCTTCTTGTATGCTCTCAAAAATTAAGACCAGCATACCGTCGAATATGCTGTGGGTCATGACTGCAAAACTATCGGTTTTACGTAATTGCCCCAGGCTAATGGATGTACGTACTATAAGATCAACCCGGTCAGTATTATTAAATTCCCCCGACTCCCAACCTCCGCTGTGCATCATCAAAGGCTTAAAGACATGTTCATTTAATTTTTTATCGTCAACTACGGCATTAAAATAAAAGGCACAGGCCTGCAGTTTCATCTCACTATCCAGGTAGAAAGGCCGGGCAATGAGGTCATGATTTTTTTCTACATAAGGGCGCAGCAGGGCCATCTTATCATCATAGCCCTGCGGGAGCGGGATATCCGGTATACCTTTGGTATCGTGACCGCCTTTAGGCTGCTCTTCCTCACCCCGGCGTGGAATTTTACGCATAACATTACTCCAGTTAAAAAATACTTGTAGGTATATTTTTAACCAGAGCATGGTTTTATATCCGTAAAAAAAACAGCCTGGGGGAAAAATTATATGACACAGGGGGACGTTTTCGGTGTGTCATACATTATTAATACACTATTATGCTAACTAGCACTAGCAGCGAATGGGTATAGAAAATCAGGGCACTAAAACGTTCCAGGCGCCAGTTAAACAAATGTTTAAGTTTAGTATCACCCCGGAAAAAGCGGGTCAGGGATAATCCAAAAGAGGTCAAATGGTAAATCTCTATAATAACGAATAATCCAGTAAATATTAATAAGGCCAAATTCTTAATTACCGCAAATACCAGAACAAAATAGAGCAATTCCAGAGAAAATGATAATAAAAGCATCATCCACAGGTGGCCCCGGACTTTGCTTCCCTTTTGTACCATCCAGTTAGCCAGGGCTTGTAGTAGTTCGCCCTCAAAGCTTTCCGGGTTACCCCTGATTATGCGGACAAAATAAAACGAATAAAAAAATAATATAGTCCCGGCGAAAATACCCAGAGTTGCCGCCAATTCTTTCACAACCTTTGCCTTGTCTTAGGCAAGTCAAGAACCGTCCCCACTTGCCCCCCATTGTCTTATTTATATCATACCAGTAAAAGTGTGCAAACAAAGCAAAAAAAAAGCTGCCCGAGCGGCAGCATCATTGCCAACTTTTGTTTAGTTACCCATCAGCTGCTGGCTTTTTTGAATTCCATTACCTGTTTAGCCTTTCTTATCTCATTTACCATAAAGGCACGGTCTTCAGGACGGTGCACATAGTCCAGTTTGTCCACCTTTATCACCAACAATTCCTCTCCCAGTGAGTAATCGCGGTAATTGGACTCATAAAACTGGTTTAAATGATCCCAGTACTCCCTTTCTACTTCCACCTCATCGGGACGTCCGCGCCTATGAATACGGCGGATAGCTTCGTCGGTGTCCACTTTAAGATATACCAGCAGTTTAGGCGGTACTACGTGTTCCAGCATAGTCTCCAACAGGTTATTGTATACAGCATATTCCTCCGGTTTCAGGTAGCCGTATTCCAGGTACATGCGGGCAAATATCCGGTCGGAATATATGGAACGATCCATTACTGCCTGTCCCACCCGCATCGCCTGGCAGTACTGCTTAAAACGATTAGTTAAGAAATTAGTCTGCATGGGAAATGCCCACTTGGCCCGGTCATGGAAAAATTTATTTAGCAAACGGTTTTCATCTTCAAACATTTCACTGAACGGTTTAAGGCCGAATTCTTCTGATATAATCCTTACCAAACTGGACTTGCCGACCCCGGTAACCCCATCTACAACAACTTCCACCCCTTTTGCCTGTTCCACTTTCCCGTCTCCTTTCACAAATAAACCACATACCCTTATTATATTACTTCTAGTTTTATACAGAAATTCCTACTGGAAATAATAAAGTTCCAGGGAAGCAAGGGGACGGTTCTTTTGCTTCCATAAATGGAAGCAAAAGAACCGTCCC
>CAZAZH010000192.1:0-2880 GCA_964489585.1 uncultured Syntrophomonas sp. | reverse complement strand
GGCCCAGAGCCTGCAGCAGGCAGTGAGTACTAGTGTAATGAAGATGGAGATGGATTCGGCCAAGCAATCTGCGCAGGCTTTAATTGAGATGATGGAAAAATCAGTACTTCCCCATCTTGGGAGTCAACTGGATATAATTGCTTAAGAATTCTACTTCATTTGTAGGATTATCATATCTACCGTCAGCTAATTATCAAAAAGTTCAGCTACCAGGGGGAACTAATGTATCATCGTGACCATGTCCTTCAAGATTAAAATGCAATTATAAGGAGAATTTAATGGAGAGCTTGATTACCTTATCTCGAGATATGGTTGAATTAAGTAATACTATTAAAGAGGGTCTGGATCATCTGGATAAAAGACTGGCAGATGGGCATCTGGAAGACAGTTATTATCTGTTCCAGGATATTGTACAGGCCTTTTATTCTGTTACCCGAGCCATGGAATCCATACAGTCTAGCATTGAGATTGAAACAGTAGTCCAGGCAACAGATAAATTACTAAATGCGTTTGCAAAGTTATCAATTTCCTACGAAGATAAAAAACTAAACCAGGCTCGTATGGATTTACAACTCATATTATCACCCGCCTTTTCCATCTGGAGCAACGAATTACATAAATGTTTGCAACCTATCATGGAATCTTGATGATAATTATAAATTGTCTTCCTTCCCGGGACTAGCCTCCCGGGTTTTTCATTTTTTAAAGTTTTTTAGCTAGCTATACGATATTTATATATAGTTACGGCAGAGGAGGAGATAGCTTGAACCTTAATGCACAGGCATATGACCAATACAAGAGATCAAGTGTGGAAACAGCCCCGGAAAAGCTTATTACCATGCTTTACGAAGGTTTGTTAAAAAACATTAAACATGCCAGGAAATTTATTGAAAACAAAGATATAAACCAGGCGCACCGGGAAATCATTAACGGGCAGGAAATTTTAGTGGAATTAATGGCCAGTCTTAACATGGATTATGAAATTTCCAAGCCCATGTTTTTACTCTATGAATATCTACATCACCAAATGGTTCAGGCTAATGTAAAAAAGGATACGCAAATATTGAACGAGGTAGAAAACTTTGTAATAGAGTTGCGGGATACCTGGCAGGAAGCGATTATAAAAAGTAAAAGTTCACCCCCGGCAGAGATAAGTACCGGCAATACCGCAGGGGGAGTAAGCAATGCATTAGTGGGAGCAAGCACTGATAATACCGTGGTTTCTCATATAAACGTTAAGGGGTAATCAGGTTATAAAGTTTCGATCTTAAAGTATAATCTAATAAATGCCGATAATATTATTAACTAAATTTTGTGCAGGGAGGCGGAAATATGCGGGTTGATGGGCAAGGGATGGCAGTTAACTCTCCCGCAGTCATTGACACAGGACGGAATATGGTTCGTGAAGAAACATCTTCGGATCAGCAGAAAAACAGAGTAAGAGTTGAAGAATTGGTGGCTTCCAGAGCGGGGAGGGAAGAAGTCCACCAGGCTATTGAAATTGCCAATGATATCATGAATCTATCTAATTTCCACCTGGAATTTCAACTTCATGAAGACAGTGGGCGTTTCCAGGTAAGGGTCATAGATAACCAGACTAAAGAAACTATTAAAGAAATACCACCCGAATACATGCTGGATTTAAGCGCTCGTTTAAGGGAAATGATTAATCAGGCACTGGGATTACTGGTAGACGAATTGGTTTAGCAAAGCTGTACTGGCCCTTGTGCCTGCATAAGAAAGTTGGCTATAATTAATGGTTTCGCAATCAGTATTGGAAAAACTCACCGAAATGCTAGACTTATTCAAAATAATTCAACAAATTTCTAATTCTATTTATGATACCCTGCAACAGGAAGAAGAGCCTGGAGAGATGCTACTGGAGCTATTACAGCAAAGGACAAAATTTATTGAAGATGTAGATATAGTGTATATGGTATTGGAGCAAGGGTTACAAGAGTTGATAAATCACCCTGAGTTAGCTACAAAGGCAGAGATAGAAGAAATTAAGAACCAGAGAGAAAAAACTATCGAACTAATAAAAGAAATAAGAGAACTGGATGAAAAATCTCTAAGCCGGATGCATGAGCAAAAGGATAATATAGCAATTAAACTACAACAAAGCCGTATTAGCAGCAAAGCCCACCAGGCTTACCTGAAGGAGGAAGTTTATACGGAGGGCTGGTTTATTGACCAGAAGAAATAGTCGGTAAAATAATAGAGGGAAGATTACACGTGAAAAATATACTTATAGAAAACATTATCCATAATTTTGTAAAGCAATGGCAGCTGTGTGAAAAAATGGCCGCTCGTGCCCAGGAGCAGCTGGAGATACTTAAACAGGCCGATAAAGCGGGAATACCTCCACAAGTTATGGATATTATGGCCGGGCGGCAAAAACTGCTGGACGATTTACAGGTACTGGAGGCTGAGAACCGGGGCTTGCAGGAGCAGGTAGTCAGTGAACTGGGGGTTAATGAATTTACCTTAAGCCAGCTTGAGGCGAAGCTGGAAAATGAACAGTTTGTCCATCTTAAGGAAATGGTAAATCAGCTGGGTACTATTCTTAAATCTATTAGTGAAATTGATGATCTGAGCCAGGCATTAATGAGAGAGGGTCTATCCCAGGTGAACAAAACTAAAGCCCGGGCAAATAGTAAAGAGGCCAGCAAGGCCTATAACCAGGCCAAAGAACTGAAGTAATTATGATTTAACCCCTTGTAAATCCTCGTTATCGCATCTATTTTCTCATTTCCAATAGGCATTTGTTGCTATTTCAAAATATGGTGGGTATAATATGTTATACGGGTCGGTAGGATACTTTGTAGTATGCTCCCGGCTAAATTCTAAAAAGTGAGGGATATCTTTCTATGTTCGAAG
>CAZAZH010000191.1:0-2903 GCA_964489585.1 uncultured Syntrophomonas sp. | reverse complement strand
AGGGTATGGCGGCAGGAGGATGATAATGTTTCCTTGCTTTTTACGGTGCTGACTCCGGGACATCCGCCCACCGTCCAGGTAGAGGGCAAGGGTTACAATCGTGATGGCACTGCCAATGACTTTGGACCGCTTACCATTGCTTTGACCGGCGGTCCCATCACCATTGGCTGTATTCAATTTGATGCACTGCAGGTAGGTGGAAATCTTGGCGTAAACGATAAATTTGTCATCAATGTAGCTGCTCGGGCAGGTGGAGGATATCATGATAATCCCCCGGTACATTCTGATGCTAACGTAGCTGTTTCCGGTAATCCCTGGACCGTAGGCGGGAGCACCATGGAATATCGATTTAATGAAAATGCGGAAAACGGCAAGGATTTTAACCTCCTGGGTTACTTTGTCCACCCCCTTAATGGCGGGGATAACAGTGTTGGAGTATGGACTGGTAGCCTGCTTTTGGAGGGTGTGGCAGCGGGAGGATTTGCTGCGGGCAATGGGGTAGGTTCTAATAATGTACACCTGGAGATAAACTACAATGGCACTACTGACCACCGGGCCTCGGCCTTGCTTACTGGCTATTATTTTAAGGATATGCAGCAGAGTGAAGCAGTTACCCATTTTTTATCGGAAACTGAATACCAGGCAGGAGAAAAGCAGAATGCGGCGGTGGTATTTGAGGTGTTGGATATTAAAGGCGGGCAGGTCATTTTGCGTGGTCAGGCACATATTTATGACCAGGACGGAAATTACCGCTATGCGTTTGATGACTATATAGACCTGGGCGGGAACAATAGTAGTATTACCTTCTTTAATGATAGCGGTGCCGATGGCTTAAGCTTCAGCCAGTTTAATTTTGCTGATGTTTCCCGCCTGCGGGTCGGGGATCGTTTTTCCCTCTTTCTGTCCGCAGAGGGCGAACCTGCCGACAGTGATGCCGATGAAATATATTTGTTCAGCAGCGCCGACCGGCGGGATATTTATCCTCATGCCTGGCGTTTTCATGATGGGGTATTGGACCATCAGAATACCATACTCAGGACTTATCAGGTGAATTATGACACAGGTGATATACATGAGGGTATAATGGATTTTGCCATCGCTGATTTTCATGGCGGTACTGCTCTTGGATTATTAGATAGCCTGCATACTCCAAGGGTAATCGATGATGCGGTGCAGTTTGAGTCAGTTTTTCAGAAGGGTATTAACACAGCTACCGCCCATCATTATACAAAACTTAAGGATATTGCCCAGTTCTGGACCCCGGAAGGACGCTTTTTGCTGGAGTCACCCCAGGAGTTGTTGTTGCAAAACGGGGATAAGCAAGTGAAGATTATGCTCTATGGCGAAGACGAAATTGTTGATGTATTAGATCGCATCAACCAGGCTATTTATGATACTTTGGATCAGGGTAGACTGGTGGGAGAGAAAAACCGTTATAAGTTTGTTTCCTTTGTGGATAGCCCCTCCACCACCAGCAATCTGGAGCAACTGGAGGGGGGACTGGTAGTGCGCAGCGCAGTTTCCGGCAGCGGGGGCGAGTTTAATTTTATTGGCCCGGAGCCGCTCTTAAATGCCCTGGGGATTTCTGTACTTAGGAATGCCAGTAACAACGAATTGGATATTGAAGTGCGTGATGCGGTCAGTAGCAAGTTAATTAATAGTTTCCAGGCTCAATCGGACCGGAACATAGTAGGGGCCTTAAACAGCAACGTCGAATTGCTGATTGACTCCAGCCTGGGCCTGGATGCATCCTATGATGAGACCTTAGAGGATTTCAGTTGGCAGGGGGAAGAAAATATTCAGGTGACTGTACAACTGGTGGATAATGCTACTGTATTGCAGATGGGGGCCAATCGGGGTCAGGCACAATGGCTGGACTTGATGGATGCTAGTTCTCAGGCCCTGGGGGTAGATGAAATACTGGTGGTTACCCGGGCCCATGCTACTCAGGCTCTGGGGACACTGGACCGGGCGATTGCCAAGGTATCATCACAGCGTTCTTCGCTGGGTGCTATGCAGAATCGCCTGGACCACAGCATGAATAACCTGGCCGTGGCTCATGAAAATCTCACTGCTTCAGAATCCCGGATCCGGGATGCTGATATGGCCAAAAACTTAAGCGCCTATGTTCAACAGGGTATTATAAGTGAGGCTGCCACAGCTATGTTGGCCCAGTCGAATCAAAAACCGCAACTGGTAATGCAGTTGCTAGGAAAATAAGAACATCTTTAATATCTGGCCTGTACCATTTGCAGATGAGGTAGAAATAGGGGTGGGATGCTCTAGTTAATTTAGGTAACAGTGTATTCATTGTCTATTTATAAAAACCAGCAGGAAAATGTAACCAGGATAGCGAAAGAATAAATATGGAATGTTTTAGGGGGTGTATTTATATGGAAGTTAGCGCCCTGGCCAGTATAGCCACCATGATGCAGGCCCAGAGCCTGCAACAGGCAGTAAGTACCAGTGTCATGAAGATGGAGATGGATTCGGCCAAGCAATCTGCCCAGGCTTTAATTGAGATGATGGAAAAGTCAGTACTTCCCCATCTCGGCAATCAATTGGATATAGTTGCTTAAGAACGGGTCAAAATGTAAATGAGGGGACATTATGGAGGGCTTGATTACTTTATCTCGAGATATGGTTGAATTGAGTAATACTATTAAAGAGGGTCTGGATCATCTGGACAAAAGACTGGCAGATGGGCATCTAGAAGATAGTTACTATCTGTTTCAGGATATTGTGCAGGCATTTTATTCTGTTATCCGAGCCATGGAATCCATACAGTCCAGCATAGAGATTGAAACAGTAGTCGAGGCAGCAGATAAATTACTAAATGCGTTTGAAAAGTTATCAATTTCCTACGAGGATCAAAAACTAAACCAGGCCCGTATGGATTTACA
>CAZAZH010000190.1:1478-2905 GCA_964489585.1 uncultured Syntrophomonas sp. | reverse complement strand
ATGGAATTTTCCCATTACGAAGACCATAATATTGCATCTTAAGCAATGTAAAGTATAACCGGGAGTAGTTATCCCTAAAGGGCTAGGCAGCGAACTACCGCTGCCCAGCCTTTTTTATAGAAAGGGGATGTGAGAATTAATTAAGAGATTTTATTGGTCCTTACCCAGATTTTCATTTTTTCAGCTTCTTTAATCAGATCATCCCGGAACAGGGGATGGGCGATACTTATCAAGGCTTCAGCTCTTTGCCAGGTCGATTCACCTTTTAACATAACCTTGCCATATTCGGTGATTACGTAGAAATTGATAGCCCTGTGACTTGTTACCGTACCGCCTGGTGTGATAGTTGGCTTTATGCGGGACTCCAGGTTCCCGTTTCTGTCTACTACAGTTGAACTAAGACAAACAAACCCTTTTCCGCCATCAGACTTATACGAGCCAAAAATAAAATCAAACTGACCACCGGTACCTGAAATCTGTCTGGTCCCGGAAGATTCGGCACAAGCTTGTCCGTACAGGTCGATCTCAATGGCATTGTTTATGGCTACCACTTTCTTATTTTGGGATATTACATAAGGGTCATTGGTATAATTGACCGGATACATGGCACAGGCTGGATTATCATCCATAAAATCATAAAGTTTGTGACTACCCATGGCGAATGTATATACCATTTTACGCTTATCAATCTGTTTGCGGCGCCCGGTCAAAACACCTGTTTCATACATATCCACAAAGGAATCACAAAGCATTTCCGTGTGTACGCCCAGGTCCTTAAGATCCGATTGGGCAATCATAGCACCAATAGCATTGGGCATGGCACCGATACCTAGCTGTAAACAGGCACCGTCTTCAATTTCTTCCAGTACCAGCCGGGCTATTTTATTGTCTACCTCAGTAAAGGGGGTATCAGCAAGCTCCATTAGCGGCCTGTTATCACCCTCAACAATAAAATCGATATCGGAAACGTGGATAGATTCTCTTGTTCCTCCCAGACATCTAGGCACCGAGGTATTTACTTCAGCGACAATAATACGGGCAGCGTCACAGATGGAAGGAGTCATGGAACTGGATGTACCCAGGTTAAAGTAACCATGTTTATTCATCGGAGTAACTTTGATAAAAGCTACGTCAATCGGCACATAACCTCTTTCGTAATAGTCCGGTGTTTCATGGTAAAGCATGGGCATGAAATAACAAAGTCCTCGATCATGTAATTTGCGACTGGCGGCACTAAAATGCCAGTCGTTATAAATAAAATGTTCTTTGTTGGGATCAGCCAATACCGTCTTTGGTTGAAAAGGGCAGGTGGTGGTAATTATATTAACATTGGTTAACTCATCTTTGCGTTTGGCCAGTGCCTCATCGAGAAGGGCTGAATTCATAATAAATTCACCATAGTTAACCGTATCTCCAGACTGAACTAC
>CAZAZH010000190.1:0-1378 GCA_964489585.1 uncultured Syntrophomonas sp. | reverse complement strand
TGTCACCCTTATATATCCCGGGTCCACAAAGAGGCCATGGCAGGTCCGGTTCCTACGCAGGTAGAGGCACCGCCTTTAGTAAGGCCCAGTCTTTCCAGTTCGTAGTATAAAGAAACCACGATACGTAATCCACTTGATCCAATCGGATGCCCCAACGCAATTCCTGATCCATTGTGATTTACTTTATCCATGGAGAGATCCATGCCGTATTTTTCTTTCAGGCGAATTTTGCAGCCAATGAACTGAGGTGCAAATGCTTCATGCAGTTCCCAGTATTCAACATCATCAAAATTCCAACCGGCTTTCTCCAGTGCTACAGGAATTGCTTCTGCCGGTCCGATTCCCATAATCTGAGGATCAACCCCAACACCAACCGAAACAACCAGTTTCATAAGCGGTTTTAGGCCTAATTCGGCAGCTTTATGTTTGGACATAATTATAGCAGCGGAGGCGCCATCATTGATGCCGGAGGCATTGGCAGCAGTAACTACTCCCCCATCTTTTTTAAATGCTGGTTTTAGTTTGCCAATGCTTTCCATGCTGCAGCCACGAATAGGATGTTCATCGGTTTCAACAACGGTTACACCTTTTTTAGTTACAACTTCAACCGGAACGATTTCTCTCTTAAAAACACCATTATCAGTCGCATTTATTGCATTGATATGGCTTCTGACTGCTAATTCATCACACTGATCGCGAGTAATGTTATACATGACCGCAACGTTTTCAGCAGTCATTCCCATGTGTCCCGGAACTAATGAATCAACCAATGCGTCATGGGTTAATGAATCGATCATTTTGGTATCGCCCATTCTGGCACCAGTTCTTGCACTGGCAACCATATAGGGAACCCGGGTCATGTTTTCAACCCCTACCACCAGTGCGATATCTGTCGCTCCTACCATAATGTTGCGGCTGGCAATTTCCAGTGCTCGCATGGCCGAGGTACAATTCTGATTAACAACACAGGCATTACTGCGCTCAGGAAGTCCACAGGCCAAACCAACAATACGTGCTGGCAGGGATTTCTGTAAGCCCGTATATACCTGACCCATTACAATTTCATCAATAATGTCAGACGGAATGCCTGCTCTCTTGATGGCTTCCTTACCTGCGGTTACTGCCAAATCTTTGGCCGGTACGTCTTTAAACTGCCCCAGGAACTTACCTATAGGTGTTCTACAAGCACTTACCATTACAACTTCATTTAATGCCATAATTAAATACCTCCAATTATTATAATTTTTAAGTCTGACCGTTTTATATTTCGGTCTGGAAATTTCTCACATGCCCATTAAGATAACATCCATGACTACCAGGTCAGCTAGAAATCGGGTTGGCGTAAATAAGGTTTAGTCACACCCCCTTTATGAAGAAT
>CAZAZH010000189.1:0-2922 GCA_964489585.1 uncultured Syntrophomonas sp. | reverse complement strand
AACCCACATTTATATTACATGATGGCCCTCCCTATGCTAATGGTGATATCCACCTTGGGCATACATTAAACAAAGTCTTGAAAGATATGATTATCAAACACCGATCTATGTCCGGCTATGATAGCCCCTACATACCAGGGTGGGATACCCATGGTTTACCTATTGAACAGCAGGCTATTAAAAACCTGGGCCTGGACCGTAAGCGTACCGATGTGGTCGATTTTAGAAAACATTGCCGGGAATATGCTTTAAAATATGTCGATATTCAAAAGGAACAATTCCGGCGCCTGGGAGTTCGGGGTGATTGGGATAATCCTTATCTAACCTTGAAACCGGAATTTGAGGCTATTCAGATTAAAGTTTTCGGAGAGATGGCAAATAAAGGTTACATTTATAAAGGGCTGAAACCGGTATACTGGTGCGGCGATTGCGAAACGGCACTGGCGGAAGCAGAAATTGAATACCAGGATAAGACTTCGCCTTCGATCTACGTCAAGTTCCCGGTAAAAGAGGGCAAAGGGGTAATCCCTGAAGATGCTTATGTAATTATTTGGACAACTACTCCCTGGACCTTACCAGCCAATACTGGTATTTGTTTGCATCCCGAGTTTGATTATATTTTACTTAAGGTAAATGGCGAAAAATATGTAATAGCCAGGGGCCTGCTGGAGACGGTGGCAGAAGAGTTGGGCTGGTCCGATTATCAGGTGTTAAAAGAGTTTAAGGGTGAGGAATTGGAACGGGGCGTGTGCCGCCATCCCTTCTTCGATCGCGATTCTCTGTTGGTGCTGGGTGACCATGTAACCCTGGAGGCTGGTACTGGCTGTGTTCATACTGCCCCGGGTCATGGTGAAGATGACTTTCAGGTAGGTAAGGAATACGGGTTAGAAGTAATATCTCCGGTGGATAACAGCGGCTGTTTTACCGAAGAGGGAGGGCCATTTAAAGGTCTATATGTTCATGATGCTAATAAGAATGTTATAGAAGAATTAGAAAACCGGGGCATGCTCTTAAAGGCGGCTAAAATTGAACACCAGTATCCCTATTGCTGGAGATGTAAGCACCCGATAATCTACCGTGCTACGGAACAATGGTTTGCATCCATTGAAGGTTTTCGGGAGGAGGCATTAAAAGCCATTGACAATGTACGCTGGATCCCGGCCTGGGGAAGGGAACGCATCTACAACATGGTAAGAGATCGGGGCGACTGGTGCATATCCCGGCAGCGTACCTGGGGAGTACCTATACCTATTTTTTACTGTGAATCCTGCGGTAATACCGTAATAGATGAGAGTACCATTGAACGGGTTAGCGATCTTTTTGCCCAGTATGGAGCAGATATCTGGTTTAGCCAGGAGGCATCCTACCTGTTGCCGGTAGGCTATTGTTGCTCCAACTGCGGTGGTGATAAATTCCGCAAGGAAACAGACACCATGGATGTCTGGTTTGATTCTGGTTCCAGCCACATGGCGGTTTTGGAAACTTATGATGAATTAAGCTGGCCTGCCGATATGTATCTGGAAGGCAGTGACCAGCACCGGGGATGGTTTAATTCCTCATTGTCAACTTCGGTGGCAATCAGGGGTGTGGCTCCATACCGGCAGGTGTTAACTCATGGTTTTGTAGTTGATGAAAAGGGTAGAAAGATGTCCAAGTCCCTGGGGAATGTAGTCGATCCGCTGAAACTTATTAAGAGCATGGGTGCAGATATCTTAAGGCTATGGGTTTCTTCGGCCGACTATCGCAATGATGTTTCCGTGTCCGATAATATTATTAAACAAATTGCTGAAGCTTATCGTAAAATCCGTAATACCTGCCGTTTTATCCTGGGAAATATTTATGATTTTGACCCCGCTACAGAAATGGTAGCCCACCAGAATCTTAGCGAACTGGATAAATGGGCCTTGTTAAGGCTGCATAAGCTGATTAAACGGGTAAGCAAGGCTTATGAAGATTATGAATTCCATGTAGTTTTCCATGCCGTTCATAACTTCTGTACCGTAGATTTAAGTAACATCTATTTTGATATTTTGAAAGACCGGCTGTATTGTTCCCATCCTCAGGACCCGGAAAGAAAAGCAGCCCAGACAGTGCTTTATGAGCTAATAAATGCTCTGGTAGTCATGTTAACTCCCATACTGGCATACACCAGTGAGGAAATCTACAGCCAGCTGCGCCGGGAAAATGACCCGGAAAGTGTGCAGCTGCTGGATTGGCCGGAGTATAAAGAAGAGTATATTGACGAAGCTATCGAAACCCGGATGAGCAGAATTTTGCAGGTGCGCGATGCTGTTACCAAAGCCCTGGAAGAGGCTCGAAGCCAGAAGGTTATTGGTCATTCCCTGGGTGCCAGGGTTTGTATCTATGCTGATAAAGAGTGGCTAAGATTACTGAGTACCGTAGATAATCTGGATAAGATATTTATCGTTTCTCATGCTGAGCTTAAGGAAGAGAGAGAGCGTAGCCAGAACGCAGTTTCTTTGGAAGAATTACCCGGTATTTGGGTCGAGGTAGCTCCAGCCAGCGGGGAAAAATGCGAGCGCTGCTGGATTATCGAACCCTCCGCCGGGGAAGAACATGGTCATCCCGGACTCTGCGACCGCTGCTCCGGGGTAGTTGCCAAACTGTAAGGGTAGATTAAGTATTTTAGCCCCCTGATTGGGGGAAAATAAAATAGATTAGGAGTACGCGGATAAATAACAAGGTGCGAAGTTTGTAGGGGCGAACCCATGTGTTCGCCCGCGGGTAGGCAGTTCATTAGGCGGTAAGAGTAAGGTACCCCGGTGGGCAGACACACGGGTCTGCCCCTACACCTCTCGGTTCACGAGGTAGGCCCAAAAATATCTGCGTAAATCTGTATCTAATTATCGGGGAGGGGAACCACAAAAGGAAGAAGAGGTGTTGTTTTGTGGACCCATACAA
>CAZAZH010000188.1:0-2958 GCA_964489585.1 uncultured Syntrophomonas sp. | reverse complement strand
ACCATCTCATTACCAGGGTAACAGTCAATGTTGTTAATAATATAACCAGAATAAATTTCTCTTTCCCCGGATATATCAAACAGGTCCTCGTCTACTCTAACTGTTTTTTGTTTTCTTTGTACTACGCCGGAACGGTTCTTTATGTCCAGTTCCAGAACGGCCTGGAAGCCATTGCTGTTTTTGACTGATATCAGGCGAATATAAGGCCGGTTAAAGTTTCCAGCTTCCTTGATGCTGTCTACTACAATTTCTTTCACCAATTTTTTTTGATAAGCATCTACCGGTCCCAGGCAATACATCAGATTATAGGTTTCCACATGGGTGGCGGAATAGCGTAAAGTGCAAAGGGGATTTAAAGAAGCAATGGCTTCCTTGGCTTTATCGGTTCTATCCACACTCTGCGGTTCATCTATAATTACAATGGGGTTGGTCTGCTGGATAAATTCAATAGGCCTGCGCCCGTTCATGCGGTCATGCTCGCGGTGGATGATATTAGCTTTATCAGGTTTATTGGGGTCCACAAAACTCTTACGGAAGGCATCAATATTAATAACCATTATCTGAATATTGGAACTGGTAGCAAAGGTTCTTAACTGGCCCAGCTTGGAGGAATCGTAGATAAAATAATCACAGTTGGCGCCTTCATAGAGGCTCTTAAAATGCTCCTCCATAATCTCCAGGGATTTATTAACCCCTTCGCGGATAGCTACCGAAGGAACAACGATAATAAATTTGGTAAATCCGTAAAGCTTATTAAGCTCATAGATAGTACGAATATAAACATAGGTTTTACCGGTACCGGTCTCCATCTCTACGGTAAAATTGCGCCCCTGGATATCGGTGCTTTTAGGTAAGCCGTTGCGCAGTTGGATGCGATTAATGTTTTCCAGCAGTTCGTCATCCAGCAGGTCCAGTTTATTAGCGTAACCCAGCTCAGTCTGATAACCTAATTCACCTTGGCTGCCACTGTTCATAGTGGAAGCAACTGAGAAATTAGCCTGTTTTACTGCCTGACCTTGAAAGATGTCGGTTATTGAGGCAACGGCATCCAACTGGAATTGTTGGTCGGAAACAAATTTTAGTTTCATCACCTATCACCTCGCTATATGGTCCGGAAGTCTTCAATGCCAAATTTCTTTAACAGTTGTACGGCATTAGTTTTGACATTATCATCGGCGAAACCGGAGTCCCGAAAAACTACCCGGGCTATTTCCTGACCGGATTGTTTCATAGCGCCGATAGCTTCGATAAAGTCAAGGGTAAGACCATCTTCCAGACAGACAATCATATAGCCCAGGCCAATGGAATAGGCAGCCTTACCTTTTATCTGAATTTCTTCCAGCGGCATGGTCAGGTCTATGCCGTATTTCAACATGATCTCGTATAGCATATCTTCCTGAGTACGACCTTCTTTAATGGGATCAACCATTCCTTTAAGGGTTTCTTCCAGTTCTTCAACATCGGGATCCCATGCCTTGAGATTTGAGGTGTCCAGCTTGAATACCTTAAAGCCTGTATCCAGGTTTTCAATGCCTTCTTTATCCTTGTTTTCTTCTTTTAAGTTTTCACCGCCACGTCGGATACGTTCTGTGCCGATTTCGCAAATATTGGAGAAACCGGCTTTGTAAGCTTCAGAATCTTCATTGCAAGGTTCAGGTAGTTGTACCATGATAAATTTGCGGTTTCCTCCGTCATCAGCGTTCAATTGCATAACGGCATGGGCGGTTGTTGCGGAACCTGAAAAGAAATCTAGAATAATAGAATCTTTATCGAAAAATGTTACAGCATTAATAAGTTCTTTAAGGTAATTTACTGGCTTGGAATATTCGAATATGTTTTTAGTTTTAAATATTTTCTCTAATTCTTCATAGGCATCTTCATTAGTCCCTTTAATTTTTACCCCATCAATGTAGCTTGGGAATCCCTTAAAATTATCCTGTTCATATACTCTGAATACTCGAATTTGAAAATTCATAGTATTCACAACTAATTGCGTACCTTTTTCTATCTCGGCGTCCAAGAATTCCTGTGACCAAACAAAAGGTGCTTTAATCCTAAAGCTATTTATGTTTTTCCCGTTTTTAAATATAACATCATCCAATAATTCAACTGGATTGATGGAACTACCATATATACCTTTTGAATAGGTTCCATCATTTAGTTTTGTAGAAACCAAACCAGCACCTATTTTTAAGGTAGATATAGAATTTGTACGCTTAATTATAGGTTGTGATTCGGCGTTATTAGCTTGCCCCCCAAAAAGAAAGACATTGTTAATTTCTTTGGTGTATACAACAAGGTATTCTGTTTGACTAATTATTTTTTTTGTTAGAAAACTTCCTTTTCTTTTTTTACTCCAAGTAATAATTCCGATAAAATTAGATTCTCCAAACACTTCATCGCACATTTTTTTTAAGTTATCTACTTCATTATCATCAATACTAATAAAAATTACGCCTTCATCCATTAATAAATTTCTAGCAAGCCTTAAACGGGGGTAAATCATATTTAACCAATCAGTATGATATCTTCCCGAAGTCTCTGGGTTTGCTTTCATTGGTTGTTCGGTTCTTTCCTTATAGTTCTTAACATTATCAACAAAATCATCCTTATATATCAAATCATTACCCGTATTATAAGGCGGGTCTATGTATATCATCTTTATCTTGCGATGATAGGCCTTCTGCAATAACCGCAATACCTCCAGGTTATCCCCTTCTATGTAAAGGTTTTTGGTAGTATCCCAATCCTTGCTGGATTCTTTATCAGGGCGCAGTGTTCCCGTGGATTGCTGCTGGGCTAACCGAATACAGTCGCTCTTACCAGGCCAGGTGAACTCATATTTCTCTTTACCGGTGTCAACTTCATCACCGAGCAGGAGCCGGAGTCGGTCAAAATCAATTTTCCCTTCGGTTAAGGCCTCGGGAAAAAGCTTTTTTAGTTCAGCAATGTTTTGCT
>CAZAZH010000187.1:0-2973 GCA_964489585.1 uncultured Syntrophomonas sp. | reverse complement strand
GCCGGGTTTTTAATCATACCTATTTTAAATGAACGCTATAGTTTTTTCCTGGCTACCCGCTATATCATGCCGATATTTATCTGCAGCCTTCTACTTATAACTTCCGGAGCGATATATGTCTACGACCGGATTAATAGTAGCCTAAATACTGGGAGGGCTTTTAAAGCCATAGCCATAACTACCGCTGCATTGTTGGTATGTCTTCAATTTGTTCCTTATTATAATTACTGCCGCAGTAAAGAAGTTACTAATGAGTCTAACCGCCTGGCCCTTGATGTAGTAACCCTTGCCCAACAGCTTACTGCCCAGGCTGATACCATGGTTTTGCTGGACCAGGGATTACCTCTGGAAAACCAACCCCTGCCCTATCTATTAACTATTGGTCAGCAACCCTACCAGGAAAGCAATTTTGAGTCGTGGCCTGAATCTGTGGATGGAAACGGAAGGTTTATCGCAGTGCTCAGCGATGAAAGCTATAAAAAGTTATCCTCCTTCATAAAAGGGGATCGGGTAAGTTCATTTACCTGCTCGGTTACCATACCCCAACCTAGCAAAGAAACGAGAAAAGTTCACGTGGTGGAATGGCAGCAAGAGGATAATTGATTTTACTCGCTAAGGATTTCCACACCATCTTCGGTTACCCGCACAGTATGCTCCCACTGAGCGGAAAGGGAACCGTCTGCAGTCACTGCCGTCCAATTATCCTCCAATACCCTGCATTTATAAGTCCCCACATTAATCATAGGCTCTATGGTAAAAACCATATTGGGAATTAGAACCATACCAGATTCCTTTTCCCCATAATGCTGAACAAAAGGCTCTTCATGAAACTCCACCCCTACCCCGTGTCCACCAAAATCCTGCACGACTGAATAACCGTACTTGTGCGCATGTTGCTCTATGGTATAGCCGATATCACCCACCCGATTGAAAGGTCGTACCTGTTCAATCCCCACATACATACATTCACGGGCTACCCGCACCAACTCCCTAGCCTGGGCGGAAGGGTCACCGATAAGGTACATACGGCTGGTATCGCCATAGTAACCATCAAGAATACAGGTAACATCGACGTTTAAAATGTCCCCGTCCACCAGTACCCGCTCTTCAGGTATACCATGACATATAACTTCATTAATAGAAGTGCAAACACTCTTGGGGTAACCGTTATAGTGCAAAGGCGCTGGATAAGCCCCATGTGCTATGGTATATTCATGTACCCAGGTGTTTATAGCTTCGGTAGTTATGCCCGGGGTAATTATATCCTCCAGCCCATCAAGAATTTCCCGGCTTAACTGGCAGGCCCGACGTATTCCCGCGATTTGCTCTTCACTTTTAATAATACTGCGGGGGGGAATTATATAGCCTTTTTTTTCTAATTCCTCCAGACGTAAATCCATTTCCAAATGACATTTCTTATATTTCCTGCCGCTGCCACACCAGCAGGCATCGTTACGAGATAGTTTCAAGTCAATACATCTCCTAAAAATTATTACACTTTCCAGCCACCATCTAAACCGAGAACCTGACCATTAATATAGGAAGCAGCCGGAGATAGTAGAAACAGGCAGGCAGATGCAATATCATCAGGACTGGCCAGGCGTCCCAGAGGTATCTCTTCGCTCAGCAGCGCCCGCTCATCATTATCTAATTCTTGTAATAGCATATCAGTCTCCACCGGCCCAGGTGCTATTACGTTCACAGTAATTCCTGAGGGTCCCATTTCCATAGCTAAAGACCGGCTAAGAGCAGTAAGCCCCCCTTTGGAAGCAGCATAGACCGATTCACAGGAAGCCCCCCGCAAGCCCCATATGGAAGCGATATTAACAATACGACCAAATCGATTCCTGACCATAGCCGGCAAAGCCCGGCGGCAGCATAAGAAAGCTCCTTTAAGATTAATATCCATTACCTGCTGCCATTCTTCTTCACTAGTTTCCGTAATTAACCGCTTCAGAGAAATGCCGGCATTGTTTACTAGCAGGTCAACACTTCCCCATTTATCTTCAATCTGGGCAAACATCGCCTCGACCTCCCGTCCCTGGCTGATATCAGCCTGCACTGCCATTACCTGGTACCCCTGCTCATTTAATTCCCCCCGCAATTGCATAGCTTGCTGCTGCGAAGAATGATAATTAATCACCATACGGGCACCGGCAGCAGCTACGGTCCGGGCAATTTGAGCACCGATTCCTCGACTGGACCCGGTTACCAGGCAAATATGCCCCTGAAGATAATTGTATTCTGGTGACAAATACTATTCCTCCCTGCAGTAAGTGGTATTAAATATGATTTTTAGGTCCTGGAAACTAGTTTATACTATAACATAATCAACTTCCATTTCCACTTTAGGCATAATAAAAAGACCTTTTACAAGCTAGAGCTTATAAAAGGCCTTTTATAACCAAGTTAAGGTGGCGGAGAATAACCCAAGGTAACTGGCATAAACCCCATCCATTTAAGAGTTTTCTTAAAGAACCACCCGATTGACCACAGAATTCAAAAGGAACATTAATCGTAAAAAATAATCGTTAAACCTGAAATCTAAAACCCAATGACCTCTGACCCTAAGACTAACTATGCTTAAGATTCTCCGCCACCGTTAATATTATTATATGCTGTTTCTTCAGAAAATACAATGATCCGGTGCATAAAAATTTTAGGTATTTTCAACCATAATTTGCTTTCAGGTTCTAAAGCTGACCTTAAAAAGTATTTATCCGCGAATTAGGCCATTGACCTATCTCCGTTCATCAAGACAACACCTTAATCCTAGTGATGTGTTCCTTGTACAACTTTTACACCTTTTTGCTCCAGGTTTTTCTTTATTTCTTCAATATGAGGGCAGGCTGGATAAGTGCCTTCCAGCAACATACAGGAAGAAAGGTGAACTACATCCAGGCCATATTTTTTCAAGTTATCAACCAGGCGGGATATTCTTCTGCCCGGGCAACCCCCACAGGTGAAAAAGCC
>CAZAZH010000186.1:0-2974 GCA_964489585.1 uncultured Syntrophomonas sp. | reverse complement strand
AACTACCTACTGGACGATGCGGATCTTTTAATCCTGCTCGGGAGCGGATTACCGCATCCACCACGGCTTCAACTGCTTCACTTTGCCCAACTACCCGCTCATGCAGGATTTCGTTTAAGTGCAGCAGCTTTTCTCTTTCTCCTTCCAGCAAACGGCTGACCTGAATCCCGGTCCAACGGCTTACCACCCGGGCAATATCCTCATCATCAACCTCTTCTTTCAGCAGCACATCGCCTTTCTGTTTATCAGCCAGGTGTTCTTCTTCCGCCTTTAGTTTTCGTTCCAGGTCGTTTAAGCGTCCATATTTCAGTTCGGCAATGCGGTTCAAATCATATTCCCGTTCTGCCTTTTCCATTTCGTTACGGCATTCTTCAATCTCTTTTTTAATGTTTTGAATCCTTGCTATAGACTGTTTTTCTGCCTGCCAGCGGGCTTGCATAGCATCAGACTCGGTTTTTAAATCCTGCAGTTCCTTAAGCAGGTTATTAAGCCGTTCCCGGGAAGCAGTATCTTTCTCTTTTTCCAGGGCAGCTGCTTCTATCTCCAACTGCATTATCCGGCGGGTAATATCATCTAATTCCGCCGGCATGCTGTCAATTTCCGTTCGTAACTTGGCTCCGGCTTCATCCACCAGGTCAATAGCCTTATCCGGCAAAAACCGGTCAGATATATAACGGTCGGATAGGACAGCTGCCGCTACCAGGGCGGCATCTTGAATCCTGACTCCGTGATGAACTTCATAGCGCTCCTTTAAGCCCCGCAAAATGGAGATGGTATCCTCAACTGATGGCTGATCCACCATTACCGGCTGAAAGCGTCTCTCCAGAGCCGGGTCCTTTTCAATGTGTTTGCGATATTCATCCAGAGTGGTAGCGCCAATGGCGCGTAATTCTCCCCGCGCCAGCATTGGTTTTAAGAGGTTGCTGGCGTCCATGGCCCCTTCGGCTGCTCCTGCTCCCACTACCGTGTGCAGTTCATCAATAAACAGGATAATACCACCATCTGACTGTTCTACTTCTTTTAATACTGCTTTTAATCGTTCCTCAAATTCGCCCCGATATTTAGCTCCAGCAACCAGCGCACCCATATCCAGGGCAATACATTTCTTGCCCTTTAAACCTTCCGGAACGTCTCCGGCGGTAATACGGCGGGCCAGGCCTTCAACAATGGCGGTTTTACCTACTCCGGGCTCACCGATTAAGACCGGGTTGTTCTTGGTGCGGCGGGACAGAATTTCCATCACCCGGCGGATTTCCTCATCTCGTCCGATAACCGGGTCCAGTTTACCATCGGCAGCCATGCGGGTGAGATCACGGCCGTATTTCTCCAGAGCTTCATAGCTGTCTTCCGGGTTATCGCTACTTACCCTTTGGGAACCACGTACATTGCGCATAGCATTCAGGAACCTTTCCCGGGTTAGACCGGTACGGGTGAAAAGATCGCGCAGATCACTTTCTCCTTCGCTCGTTATGGCTAGAACCAGGTGTTCCACACTGACGAAATCGTCTTTTAAGTTTTGGGCTTCTTTTTCTGCCCGGGCTATGATGCGAGAAACGCTGCCACTCATATATACCGAGCCTTCATAACCGTAAACGGCTGGAATTTTATCAATTAATTTATTTAAACCATCACGGAAAGAGGAAAGGTCAATCCCTGCCGCTTCCAAAAAGCGTTCCGTAATGCCGCCTTCCTGTTCCAACAAGGCCAGCATCAAGTGTTTGCCTCCCACCTCCTGGTGATGTTTCGAGGCTGCTAGTTGTTGAGCATCCATTAATGCCTGGCGCGATTTTTGAGTTAATTTTTCTATGTTCATACTTTTCGCCTCTTCTCTTTTAACCGGCGGACTTCATCCTCCAGTTCTGTAATTCGTTCCATTAAATCACAGATTAAAATGGCCCCAGTGAGGTTAATCCCCAATGAGTCCCGCAGTCGCATTATTTTATTTATGCGCTGCAAATCGTTTTGTTCCACCTGTTCATTTACGACTTCTATTACTCCCAGTTCCTCCAAAATATCCAGGAGTCCGGGGTGGATGGAAAGCCGGGAGATAGGTAACCAATTTTCCTCAGCCGGAAATACCACGTGCAGCAGTTTCATAATTCACACCCCTATTTTTCGTAAATTGCCCGTATTTGGCGATACAGTTCTTTTTCTTCTTCCTTTATATTAGTTGCAATATTAATATTTATTTGGACATACTGGTCTCCGTTGTCTCCTTGCCGTCCGGGTAACCCCTTGCCCTTTAGCCTTAGTCTGCGACCAGCTGGTGTCCCCGGCGGAATAGTAACTCTTACTGAACCATCCAGGGTAGGAACCATAACTTTATCACCCAGAACCGCCTGGTCAGGACGCAGAGTCAATAAGTATTCTATATCCTTACCTTCTACTATAAACTGGGCGTGGGGCAGCAGCCGCACCTTAAGATACAAATCTCCGGATGGGCCGCCACCGCTCCCTTCTCCGCCCTGGCCTTTAAGGCGGATAGTACTTCCTTCTTTTACTCCTGCCGGGATTTTGACTTCTATATTACGCAGGGCAGATACTGAACCGGTACCTCCACAGGTAGTACATATAGTGCGTCCAACTATGCCCCGACCATTACACTCGCCGCATACCTTCCCGGCTGATAGGCGCAGAGATTTATTACCACCATGATAGGTTTCCTCCAGGGTAAGCTCAATTTCGCTTTCTATATCCTGCCCCCGTATGGGTCCATCATAAAAAGTGCTGGTCCCCCGGTATCCTGGTTTACTGCTGCCAAATATGCTGGCAAAAAAATCGCTAAAGCCTTGAAAATCGGCAGGATTAAAATCTCCGCTATAATAATAGGTGCTGCCCATATCGCCCGGGTCAAACTGGTCACCATTTCTCCAATTGCTGCCCAAACGGTCGTATTTCGCCCGTTTGTCAGGATCACTCAATACTTCATAAGCCTCATTAATCTCTTTAAATTTTTCCTCCGCTCGTTCCTTAT
>CAZAZH010000185.1:1959-3022 GCA_964489585.1 uncultured Syntrophomonas sp. | reverse complement strand
AATTATGAGAAAGTTTTTTAGCATTATTCTAACCATCGCCTTGTTGGCAAGTTTTACGGTAATGGCAGGGTGTGCCCAAAAAAACCCCACTCCAGTCGAGCCGGAGAAAAAATCTTTCGAGGGCCAGACTCTTAATCTGTATGTTGCTGCCGGGATGAAAAAACCAATGGATCAGATCATAAAGTCTTTTCAAGAAGAAACCGGAGCTACTGTTGCTGTAAATTATGGACCAACTGGAGGTCTCTATGCACAAATTGAACAAAACCAGCCCTGTGATCTTTATTACGCGGCTGATTGGATTTATATCGAAAAAGTTGAACAGGCTAAAAAATTGGAGAAAAGCAGCAAGTTTCTGAAGGATAATATCGTTCTGGTTGTTTCCAAAACAGGTGAAAGTAAAGTAACTAAAATGGCAGACCTGGGCAATTCCGGAGTCACTATAGCAATCGCCGACCTTCAGGCACCAGTCGGCGTTTACGCCAAAAACTCGCTCGTCAGCCTGGGTTTGTGGGATAAAGTCTCACCCAATATCAAGGCTATGCCCAGCACAGTAAACCAGGTCGCTATAATGGTCAAAGAGGACCAGGTGGATGCGGGACTGATATATTCAAGTGTGGCCAATGGTAACGAACTGAAAACAGTAGAAGTAATTGATGAACAATATTCCGGCGATATCGTATTTGGTTCGGCCATAATCAAAGGCGGTCAGAAAGAGCTGGCAGAAGCTTTTGCTGACCATGCTGTAAAAAATATCTCCGTATTTGAGAAATATGGATGGAAAGCTTATGAGTAAAGAACTGGTCAAGATTTTCTTCCTGCCCCTGTTTTTATTATTTATTATCTTTCCCGTTCTAGCACTGGTTTTCAACCTGAGTATGGAAGGAATCAAGGCCACCATGGCGGACCCCTATTTCTGGAACAGTGTAAAAAACACCCTCATAGCAGCTATGTTTGCTGCCGGTTTAGCTGTCGTGGTAGCGATTGGGTTCGCCTACTATCATCTGTTTTACCGAGATTCTGTAGTTTATAAAATAGCAAATTTATTCAATGATTTGCCTATTGC
>CAZAZH010000185.1:0-1859 GCA_964489585.1 uncultured Syntrophomonas sp. | reverse complement strand
TATTTTCCGGTTTTATACTGGGCTTTTCCCGCTCACTTAGTGAGTTTGCTGCAGTAATCATGTTTGGCGGAAATATGCCAGGCAGGACACAGGTTCTAGCCTCCTATGTCTTCACCAAGGTAGAGGTCGGCGACCTGGATATGGCAGTTACCGCTGCTGTATTCTGTGTCGCTTTGTCTCTGTTAATTGTCTCAATAATAAGCTTTAGGAGGCATCGCTATGCTACAAGCTAAAGATATTGGCAAAAGATTCGGGCGTCAAGTCGTACTAGAACAAGCCAGCCTGGAAATAAAATCAGAAATTAAAGCACTAATCGGGCTTAACGGCAGCGGCAAGTCTACCTTTTTGAAAATTGTAGCCGGAATAGTCAATGCTGATCAGGGCAAAGTAATTCTAAACAACCGCGAAGTCACCAATTTGGCTCCGGAACAGCGCAATGTTGGTTATGTTCCTCAACACCCAGCCCTGTTTCAACACCTCAACGTAAAGAAAAACATCCTCTATGGGATGCGTAATGGCAAAGGCTCCATTGCCGCTTATGAACAGGTAGTGGAAATGCTGGATTTAAAAGAGGTACTGGAGAAATATCCCCGGGAACTAAGCGGAGGTTACCAAAGCCGAGCCTCTCTGGCGCGAGCCCTGATTCCGCAGCCACAAATACTTCTTATGGACGAGCCGTTGACCGGTATGGATGTTGTCCTAAAAGATCGACTTTTGCCTGATTTTCGTAAGGTGCTTAAGGAACTTAAGATTCCGGTACTCTATGTTACCCACGATCCCAAAGAAGCTGAGTTGCTGGCTGACAGCTATGCTGTTATGGATAATGCTCAAATTCGTCTGGTAGAAACCTCAACTGAGGCATTTGAGTTGATTCGCAGCAGTATTCTCCAGGACTACGCTTAAAAGGCTAAGGTATTCAAAAACAACAGGCTGTCCCCGAATAAACTACCGCCAAAATCGGATTTGAACTGGTTATAATTAAGGAATGGACGATGAGAACTCTAAGCCTACGACCGGGCTATCGCTTACGTGATAGTCCGGTCGCTGCACTTTCCCCGGCAAAGAAAATCTGTTCAAATATACTCTTCGTAATGAGCCTACTAAATAGGCGTTTTCTCCCTCTAATGGTACTTTTTCTAAATATATCTTATGATAGAGTTAATGTTTCACGTGAAACAAAAATGCAAGAAAGGGACGGTGGGGAACATGAAGCTGATTTTAAGACATCTCACCAGTGGCCTTATTTATGCTCGTAGTTTTAGATTAATCCCGGCACTGGTAGGTACTATAATCCCATTTTTCTGGCAGCTGGTTAATCTGTATGGTACCCTGCCGGCAGTAGTTCTGATAATTGGCGTATTTCAAATACTTATAATAGGCCTGGCAGCTATAATATATCCCTTCTTGTTTTTCAAACTGAGTTTTATAGAAGTGTACTGCCTGGCAGCAGTTTTTATGGTGGTTGCGATTATAAGCTGGGAGATTATAAATATTTGTGCTAACCGCCGGGCTGGTTTCAAATTAATCAAGCTGCAATTCTCAACCCGTACCGCCTTGCTGTTATTGGGCCTGCTGCTGAGCCACCGTTTAATACCCCTGCCGGTATCGCCCCGGACTATGTTCTGGGACCTGCATTTAAAACCTCGCCTGGCCGGACAGCTGAAATCGAAAAGCCGGGATGAAATAATTGCTGCTATACGTTATGACTACCAGCAGGCTCTAAACCTGATGGGTGATGCCATATTCTTCGGCTGTTCCCCCGGGTCTTTCAAGGAACTATTACTTGCCGCCGGGCTTCAGGAGTCCCAGTTTGTAATTACGGAAACCATCATTCCAGTGGAACATTCCCGCATTTTTGG
>CAZAZH010000184.1:0-3038 GCA_964489585.1 uncultured Syntrophomonas sp. | reverse complement strand
GTACAGCTGGGTCCAGGCGGTGTTGGGGAAGTAGTGTTCCACAATTTGGCGGGCGTTTTTACCCTCTTTGGCCATAGCATAGGCACCCCATTGTTCCATACCTACCCCGTGACCCCAACCGGAGCCCTTAAAAACGATATAATTACCCTCGGGTTTAACACTGTTCCAGACAGTTGAATAAAGGCGGTCAGGACCAATTTGCTGGCGCAGGTCCACTGCCTTAATGGACGCACTACCTGCACTTAGCACCGTCGCTCTCCCGGATGGTCCCCGCTTACTAACTCGAATATTATCCAGGTTACCGGCTTTGCTGCCCATTAGATTTTTAATTTCCCAGCGGGGTACTTTAACTGTCCAGGATCTATATTTGGCCGGTGCATATTTTATACCATTGGTGCTGACCGGTACCAGATAACTGGCTTTGCTTGCCAACTTGGGGAACCCTTCGGCCATGCTGGCAGTCTTGTCTTTAGATAGTGAATGGAACATGGTATAAACAAATTTGCCCTGGTAGGTCAGGACCTGCCCCTTGGTTTCATCAACTGCTCGGGATATATTATCCGTAATCTTTTTCTCGTCATACTGCTGGAATTCCAGGTGATTATCACTGGCGTCAGTACCATGCTTGGCCCGGGTCCCATTTTCATATTCCAGCAGGGCCAGGGTCATGGTGCGGGCTACTATAGCCTGTGCCTTAAGGGCTTCCATAGGGAACTTGGGATTCATTTCTGCTGCCAGAACTCCCTTTAGATACTCTTCCATTTTTAGCTGTTGTTTGGCTCCGGTAGCAGTACGATAAAGGCTGATGCCGGGTTCCTTACTGTATTTTTTTACTTCAGTTGCCATTTTTACAGGTTTTGCCGGGTTAGCCGGAGGCTTTTTGGCTGGTTGCTGGCATCCGGAAATAGAAAATATAAATGCACTAATTACCAGCAAAACCAGGAGTTTTGTAAATTTTCTCTCAGGCATCAAATGTATTACTCCTTTCTTTTTGAAATTAGTATTTCCTGCCCTCCTTTTCTTATGTTGTCTAATATGAGGTATAATTTGGACAAGATTTATTTCTGGATTTAAGAACAAAATATGACATGTGACACTATTATTGTTTTTTATTTGCATTCCAGTATTATGTAAGTGGTATATTTAGTTATATAATAGGAGTAATACATTGGGAATTAAGAATTTGGGTTTACTATGAAAAAGTCTATGTTTTCCATAAATTTCTCCCTATGGGGACACGGAGGTATAGTAATTTGCATGTCGTACTGGTTAATCCGGAGATACCTCAAAACACGGGTAATATTGCTCGAACCTGCGCGCTTACCCGGTCGGTATTACACCTGGTAAAACCACTCGGTTTCTCCATAGAGGATCGCTACCTTAAGAGGGCAGGACTGGATTACTGGGATAAGGTAGAGATTAAGGTATGGGATAGTTTTGAAGAGGTAGTTAAGAATTATAGGAATAATAATATCTACCTGGCTACCACTAAAGCACAAACCAGCTATTGGGAAGTAGATTACCGGCTTGACGATATGGTAGTATTTGGTTGTGAGACTCGGGGACTACCCCAGGAGATACTGGAAAGCTACCCTGGGCAGCAAATTAGGATTCCTATACTGGATATAGGCAGGTCTTTAAATCTTAGTAATTCGGTTGCCATTATAGTCTACGAGGTTTTACGCCAGCATAAATTTCCGTACTTAAAGTAGCTCTTGAATTTCCAGAATATGCAGGAAACATCTACAACTATATTTAAGATGACTGTTTAGGAAGGAAAAGGGTGCTGTTTATGAAAATAAAAACCAAATTATATCTTATTATCACCATAATCACGTTATTGCTAATCGGCGAAATCCTGCTAACCATGAATTTTTTAACTATACCTATGCAAAGGAAAGACATAATTGAAAAGGCCTGGCGCCATGCGTATTCTCTGCAAGAGGTTGCTCCCATGCTAAATCAAGCCCAAATGCAACAATTGGTTAGCCATATGGCAGAACGTGACCCACAACTAAGCTATCTGTTGGTATTAGATCGGGATGGTAAAGCCCTGGTACATAGTGAACCGGATCGGGTAGGTATGGTTTTTGATGATGCCGGTACTTTATCTTGTGCGCGCTATGGAAAGAGCTTGCAGCAGATATACATCCGTGACAGTGACCAACCCTACTCCAATCATCAGGGTGAAAAAACTATCGATATATTGGTGCCCAACTATGATCAGGCGGGTAATCATATAGGAGCTATTAATATTGGTATTTCTATGGAATATCTGGGGCAAATGGCCAGGCGCCATTATCTAGCCTTTTGCATAGGTGGGGCAGTTTTGCTCTTAATATTTTACCTGGCTGCAAGAAAATTATATCGCGATATTATTTCTCCACTAAATGAAACCGTTGATGCTATAAGAAGGGTAAAAAGTGGTAATTACGATGAAATTAATATTGCGGAGAGACAGGATGAGTTGGGCCTTTTAGCATGCGAATTTAACAGCATGGCATCCAGGATTGCAGAATTAATGGCTGATTTAAAAGAAGCTCATGAAGAACTAGAAAATCGGGTTAAACAGAGAACTACTGAGCTGGCAGCAGAGAAAGAGCGCCTGGACGTAACTATTAGCAGTATCGGAGAAGGGGTAGTAAGTATTGGCCTGGATGGAATTATTGTTTTAAGTAATGAAGCCGCCGCTAATATTGTGGCTGTAAATAGCAGTGAGCTGATAGGAAAAAATATTCAAGATTTTTTGCAGGTCCCTACATGGGAGGCGGATTTAAATATACGGATGATTAATCGGGATACCGTAATCGAGCTTAGTAACCACAGGATAACAACCAAAGATGGTAGCGAGCGATTGGTTGACGCTAAAGGTTCACCCATTCAAAATACTACAGGTGAAGTTGAAGGAATGGTTTGGGTTATACGGGATATTACTGAGAAACAGCGTTTTGAGGAGGAGTTAGTCAAGGCTGCTAAACTTGAGTCTCTGGGAATCCTGGCGGGTGGGCTGGCTCACGATTTTAATAATTTACTTACGG
>CAZAZH010000183.1:0-3043 GCA_964489585.1 uncultured Syntrophomonas sp. | reverse complement strand
GATGAAAGTTTCCTGCCCCAAGAGTCTCCCCGTAATGCGGTTAGAAGATTAGCCAGGCTAAAGGCTGAAAGAGCTATTCCATTATTAAGAGAAAATTGCCTGCTTATTGCGGCCGATACTATTGTTGTTCTGGATGGACAGGTAATGGGGAAACCCGGCAGTAAAGACGATGCCTTGGAAATGTTGACCCAGCTAAGTGGTCGCTGTCACGAAGTGATAACAGCTATTTGCATAAGAACAGCCGGAGGATGTGAAGTTGAAGATGAAACTACCCGGGTTTATTTCCGGCATCTGAGTGAAGAGGAAATTCGAGCTTATGTAGCCAGTGGTGAACCGGCAGATAAAGCCGGGGCCTATGGAATACAAGGACGAGGTGGGCTTCTAGTTCAGAGAATAGAAGGATGTTATTTCAATGTAGTAGGATTGCCTATGAGCCGACTTTACCTTATGTTAAAAAAACAAGGTGTTAACCTGTTGGAGGTGTAAGCCGGTGGGCGAATATTACGTATGTATAAAGGACATGCCTGAGAGCATGCGACCTCGGGAAAAACTTATGTTCAAGGGGGAAACTACTCTTAGTGAAGCAGAGCTTTTGGCCATTGTGCTAGGTGGTGGAACTAAAAAGATTAATGCTGTAGATTTAGCTACACTACTATTATCCGAGTATAAGAATTTAAGACAGTTGAAAGAAGCCAGCCTGGAAGAACTTATGGAGATAAAAGGAATAGGACCGGCCAAGGCAGTAAGCATAAAAGCTGCGCTGGAGTTAGGTCGTCGGGCAGGGGTGGATACTCCAACTAAAATGTACATCAAATCCCCCGAGGATGTAATCAATGTAGCCGCTGGTGCGAATATGGAAGAGATGAGATATTTCGACCGGGAACATTTCCGGGTTATGTATTTGGATCGCAAAGGCGGGTTATTAGTTATGGAAGATGTGTCCATAGGAGGGCTGCATAGTTCTATAGTGCATCCGCGGGAGGTGTTTAAGACTGCGGTTAAGAAAAGTGCTGCCTCCATGATACTAATTCATAATCATCCCAGTGGAGACCCGACTCCTAGTCGGGAGGATATCGATATAACTAACAGGTTGATCGAAGCTGGTAAACTGATGGGCATAGAAGTGTTGGATCATATAATAATTGGTGATAATACCTACTGTAGTTTAAAAGCCAGGGGATTAATTTAATTTAAGGAGGAAACATAGTGTTTGGCAAAGACATGGGAATAGATTTGGGTACGGCCAATACGCTGGTTCATTTAAAGGGTAAGGGAGTAATTCTTACGGAACCATCAGTAGTGGCTATACAAAATGATAATGGCAGGGTTCTGGCTGTGGGTGATGATGCGAAAAGGATGATAGGCCGTACACCTGGTAATATAATTGCTATTCGCCCTATGAAAGATGGTGTAATTGCTGATTTTGATGTTACTCAGGCCATGCTAAATTACTTTATAAATAAGGTGTTGGGGCCCAGAACACCGTTTATGCGCCCCCGGGTAATCATTAGCATACCTACTGGATGTACTACTGTAGAAGAAAGAGCGGTAAAAGAAGCTGCTCTGCAGGCCGGAGCCAAAGAAGCTTATTTAATAGAGGAACCTATGGCTGCTGCTATAGGTGCCGGTTTGCCCGTATATGAACCTACCGGCAATTTAATAGTAGACATTGGGGGCGGAACTACTGAGGTGGCGGTAATATCTCTGGGAGGTATAGTTACGGCCAAATCCGTCAGGGTAGCTGGTGATAATATGGATACAGATATTACGCAGCATCTTAAGAAGAATTATAACTTACTTATAGGCGAACGCACTGCTGAGGATATTAAAATATCTATTGGTTCAGCTCTTTGGGAAGGTGATGAAGAGTATTACGAAGTACGAGGACGTGATCTGGTAAGTGGTCTGCCTAAAACTATAAAGGTATCTTCGTCAGAGATTCAAGAAGCTTTAAAAGAAACAGTAGACCATATTATTGAGGGTATTAAAGTATGTCTGGAAAAGACCCCCCCGGAGCTGGCGTCAGATATAATCGACCGCGGGATTGTAATGGCTGGTGGCGGAGCTCTCTTAAAGGGGTTGGATAAGCTTATTAGCCAGGAAACCAATATTCCGGTTTATGCCTGTGAAGACCCGCTGCTGGCTGTTGCCCGGGGGACAGGTAAGGTGCTGGAAAATATTGAGGTTTTGAAGAGGGTATTAATACAACCGAAAAAAAGCATGTAAGACTAAGGTGAGAAATTTTGTTTAAGCTGTTTAAAAGCAAGTTTTTCTGGCTGCTGCTACTGGTCATAATAATTTCCCTGGTGGTAATGAACGCAACTGCTGCTCAGCGTGCTAATGTTACCTTTTTGGAAAAAGTTATTCGGGATACTTATGTTCCACTGCAGAGTGGAGTAAGCAGCTTCAGAAATAACTGGGATGGGTGGACTGTCGTTTTCAGTGATAAACGCCATTTACAGCAGCAAGTCAAATTATTAGAGGCTGAAAACAGCCAGCTTTCCATGGAAAATCAGTCTTTACAGGAATATAAACAGGAAAGCTTTCGCCTGCGTAAGATGTTAAACTTCGATAATGCTAACCGGGAAAAATATGATTTGCTTCCAGCCCACCTGATTGCTCGCAGTCCCAACAATTGGTACGAGTGTATTACTATTGATAGGGGTTCCCGGCAAGGGGTTAAGAAGGGCATGCCGGTAATCAGTCCTAACGGTCTGGTTGGTCGAGTAGGCAGTGTCAGCGAGAACTCGGCCCAGGTTAGTTTGATTACTGATCGGGAGATGGCGGTAGGAGCAATAATTCAGAAAACCCGGGAAACTAATGGAATTGTTGAAGGCCTGGGTGACAGCAATCAGCTAAGAATGATTAACATTCCTTATTACTCGAAAATTAATGAAGGCGACCGGATTATTAGTTCCGGACTATCGGCTACATATCCTCCGGGAATTAATATAGGAACGGTGACTGAAATTACCCGGGAACCCAATGGGTTGTTGCTGGTGGCAATGATTAAACCGGCAGTAGATTTCAACAAATTGGAGGA
>CAZAZH010000182.1:0-3090 GCA_964489585.1 uncultured Syntrophomonas sp. | reverse complement strand
ACGCATACTATCACCCAAATTAACTGCCTCACAGCTACTGCCTGAACTTAGTTCTATCCGTTTTGCCGCCGGGTTATCTGAGGCTCTTGGTACGAAAAGATCTGAGGGTCCCACAACATTGTATCCTTCTAAAGCAGTGTTAGTTACCACCATACGGCTATGCCCAGGAACCGTAACCATCTGTGATTCATCAGTTCTATCAATCACCGCCAAACCATCATCATGATAAATGGCATACTCGCAAGCTCCACCTAAGGAAATGTAATAATCACTGTTGATAGTATTACTACAAGTAAACGATTGTGAAGGCTGAAGTAGATAGCTAGTCTCATCCCTGGTTACACTTTGCTGGATCAGTTCAGCAGCGCTGTTTCCCATCAAGTCCTGTATTGGACTGGCTCCAGGGGTATAATCAAGGGTTATGGTAGTTCCGACTGCAGGTTCCGCGAGAGTTAAAATGACCTCCCCACCATTAATCTCAACACTTTCTATAGAAATTAGGGTTTCGTCACATTTAACCATAAAATCACTTGCTAGTGGAACAGAATCAGTATTTAAAAGCTCATTATAGGTTAATGTCAGTATCTGACCAGTTAATACCGCTGAGGTCAAAAATGGAGGTTCAGTATCCTGGAAAAGTGCCGGCTCCAGTGTTCCCACAAAAACTCCACTATTATTTAACCAGGCGACTTTATCCTCGTAAATCACATTCTCGTATTTGGGATTATCACTATATACCTGCCGGATAAGGCCGGTGAAGTAATCGTAAACCTCCAGAATACCAGGATTGGCGGCGTCGCTCCAAACCACTGTATTTCCATAAATGTCGTTGCCCAGGCATTCTGACCCTCCACTAGCAGGGGTAATCCTTGTATCCATCATAATTTTCATATCAAATATAAACAGGTCGAAAACCATATCTCCACCTTGTGCAGGGGCTGGTCGAACGTTTTCGCAAAGAACAAGAGCATTTTCCATTTTAAGGTTCCGAATTGAAAGCGTTGGCCAATTAGCACACTGTAGCATATTAGACACAACATCTTTAATCCAAATACTCTCCGTACTGCCGTAGTTCGGATCCGGTACTTTTTCTGCCCAGAGAATGCGCTTTGAATAAGTATCCACGGCATACAACAGGTTGTTACTTTGATATAAAAATTTCTCTTCCGCCTCACCGAAATAGGAATAAGAAACATTATACCGGCTATCATCATTGTCCATCCAAATCCAGGTGACCAGGTCTTCATCACATGCAAAACGGACTACCGACGATGTATTGGTGATTCTTGTTTCCCTACCGCTGTTTAGATCATATGTATAAATGTCAAAACGATCCGCAGATGAAGCATTTCGGTTGTCCAGCCAGACTATTCTATTCCCGCATACTTTAGGGTAAAACTGGTCCGCAGGGTCATTAGTTATCCTAACCTCCTGCTGGCTAGTCAAATCATACATAAATACATCCCAGTTACCGTCACGTTTGTCCACCCAAACCACTTTATCCTGATACATATCAAGGCTAGTTTTATCACTTACAACATCGGTCAGGCAGACTTCCGACACAAAGGGTATAGTATCAGTAGCAATACATCTATCTGGTACACCAATAACAACAATGAAAAATACTATTAATCCTAGTAGAATAAGCTCCCTTCTCAAAGAACTCTTACCACCCTTCTTATATGTTAAACTTAGGCATCAAAGCGCTCGCCCAAAACAGTACGCCCAATCCAACCAGTGTAAAAACTCATAAAAACCTTGCCCTTACCCCCACCTTCCCGAAAAAAACTGTCGCCCGTAACCATTCCTTCATATATTTTACTTTTTCGCCATCCTGGGTGATATTTCCTCCCAAATTTCGACCAAAAATATGTCCGGGGACAGTGTCCCCGGACATATTGAACTTATGGGCTTATGGACTTATCGGTATATTGGCTTATTACAGAATGATTTGATCCATTTGCTGAAAAAAATCCTGAATGTCCTTTTTTATGGACTTGGCGATTGCCGGTAAATTTACCAACAAGGCTTGTTCTCTGATGGGGTCGATGCTGAATCCATAGGCATTGCGAAAAACATGTCTGAATCCTCTTAATTCATCGACTTTAGCAGCAGTTGGTTTAGTGATAAAAGCTGTACGAACACCAGGTATATTTAAACTCATTTTCTCCAATAGTTCCTTGTGCCATTGGGTTCCGGTGGGTAAGGTTTCTCCAAAGCTTCTGGCCACGTGGATAAACACCTTTTCCAAACCAGAATAATAATCATGCAGATATGAACCAATAACCCTGCATGACACCTCATCCTCCAGTGGTAAACCGAATAATGACTCCGTCTTAATTCCTGGAAATAGCTTTAGCTTCCGTAGTCCTGTTTCCAAACGTTTTATATTCTCAAGCTCCTCATCCACCCGTGCCTTCAGGGTAAGATACTCAACCCTATCAATCACAGCAACACCCCGTTCTGTAAAACCTTATTTCTTAAGGAATTTATACAATCTTCTTCACAGGCCAAACTTACCTCTATGGGAGCAGCAATATCTTCCGCTTCACTATAGGCCCTCCAGTAGTTCCCTTGAAACCCTACCAGGTAAAGATCAATATCTGAATGCCGGTCGAATCCCCCCCAGGCTAGAGAACCATAGAGATAAACCTGCTTAACCCCGTAATGCTCCTTTAACATAGCTGCTACATCTTTTGCCTTTTGCAGTGCCTGCTGATAATGGTGCTGTTCATCCTGTTTATCCAGTTTAATAAGACGCTTACGCATGGCGCGAAACTCCGAGAGATCATTGACACTTCCATTCCCAGACATTTCATGCCCACCTTCCATAACATTTGGATTCGTTATAATGGAACATCAAACATATTACCATAAGATATTATACCCCACAAAAACAGCCCGCGCACAGAAGAAATGTAAATTAATTCCTGTCAATATGTCCGGGGACTGTCCCCGGACATATTCGGGGACAGGCACCGAACTTATTGGACTTACGGACTTATGCACTTATTGCCCATATATTATGGTACGTCCCTATTTGCCTTTTGTCTTATTAATAATTTCTAATATTGCCGGTCCGTATTTCTG
>CAZAZH010000181.1:0-3095 GCA_964489585.1 uncultured Syntrophomonas sp. | reverse complement strand
AATAGTATAAGTCGTGGAAAAACGATATCCGAATAATTTTGTGTAACAGTCTGTTACATCAACACTTGAATTTTCATATCCATGCATAATACTTGAAAGACACGTGTAAATCGGTTCACCGGCATTACTAATATGTGCATAGCCCCTCATGAAAGGAATCATCGACATCAAAAACAATCTCTCATCCAAAATATGGCTACTTAACGAATTGCCTTGGTTTTGAAGTAGTTTAATTAACTTGTGAAGGTTGATTAGGATATCCTTTTCTTCGTCGTTTACTCTAACAAAACCGTTATTACCTCCATATGTATTACAAAATAAATAGAGATTAAAGCATCCATTCTGCTGTACTTCTAACAATCGTATCAAATCCGTGTTATGTGTAAGAATTATTTGCTTTTTGTTTTCCAAGAATTTAATAATACAGAATGCTATTTTATTTTTGTATACGGAATCAAAACTTGAAATAGGATCATCCAATACAACAAATTCTTTATTCGATCTTCTCGCTAAAAGTAGTTCAAATGCAAGTGAGATAAAATTCTGTTCTCCATTGCTCAAGTGCAATTTATTTCGTTCTACCCCCAAGAACTCCTGTCCAGCAAGCATCAATTTAAAATTATTGCCATTCTCTTCATCTCGGACAATAGTAATTTCGGGACCGATATTCTCACTAATAACTTCTTGGATAAAAAGTAACTCTTCACTATCGATCTGGGGCTGTGTTGCCAGAAGTGCTGTATATGCGGCATAATCTTCAAACATAGAAGTCCCTTCAAAACAACAAAGTAAAGTATTACACATTCTACCGGTTACATAAGAAATATACAGGTTTATTTCATCCTGTAATCCCTGCATAATATCAATATCTCCATTTGTTATAAACGCTGTTACTTTAGCTTTAATACTGAAAGGATCTGCAATTCTTAATGAATTGTCATTAACAACTTTATCAAGAAGTTCTCTTGTCTTTATATCTAAATTTTCATAAATTCGTTTTCTATTTTCTTCTTTCCGTTCCAACAAACATTCAGCATTGTACTCAGTATTATCACATACAATACATGTTTGCAGATTTCTATATTTGTTAATTACTCCAATCGCATCATCATTTTGCTCAATAATGAAAATTTCTGCATTTGATACAATTTGGTCTAACTGAATACCTAAAATTATTTCTATTAGTTTTGATTCTGAACAATCATTAATGATAAATTTGATTTTATCCTCATCTATTGCTTCTGGAATAACAATCTGTGCTGTGTTAGAGAGAAATTGGATGAACTCATCGCGATTGATAGTTCTACCGCGGGTTCGCGAGGGGATAATATCTCTGATATATCGAACTGCATCGTTGTTTGAAAGCTTATTGAGAAGATAATCTCCAATTTTTGTAACTTTATATTCCGTTTTAAACACCTTCGGCAAATCACCGAAAGCCTTGGTAAAACTTTCTGCAATTCTCTTTTTTAGCGCATACTCTCTTCGAATATCAGCTCCAATTAAATAATCAGATGTATCTCCTGGAATAACATTACGATTAATTTGATCTTTAATCACATGAAATTTTTTATCAGTTGCTTCTAAAAGGTTTCCGTTATAATTTGCCACAAAATTCTTATCTTCAGAATAGCTTTCACAGGCTAATACATCACTCAAACTAGTTTTTCCGATTCCATTTGGTGCGTAAAGAACCACAATACCTCCATTTGACTGATTTTGCATCTTAAATTCAATGCCTGCATTTCCTGTCAACACAAGATCGTCATATTCAACCTCAAAAATATCGTAATTTTTAATTTTACTGAACGTGAGTATCTCCGGCATATATTTACTCCCTTCTCGTTATTTGGGTTCTGATAAACTTTCAATAGTTTCTTTATGTGAAATTCGATCTAACTTCGCATTATAGACATTAGCACCTTTCCAGGATTGTTCGCTAAATTCAAATTCTCAGCCTAAGCATGGATTTTACCTTGCCAACTAAAACACGCGAATTCGCAAAACATAGAAACCTTTTTACTGATTCCTCTAAGGGAAATAGTCTGACAATCAACATTTTGGATCGCTACCCCAAAAACACATTCTCGTTATGCCACTGGAGAAATGCTGGAGAAGGTCTTTCTTGTACCTGTTTGGGGAGCTCAATTAGCTTATGGCCATGATAAGCGTAGTAATCGCGGCCATTGCCGTAGTCTTCTTTAATCCTCTTACTCACTTCAATATTGAAATCGTTGGTAATGGTTATGTATCCACGGTCAAGAAGGGTGTGTAAATCCTGTCTTAATAACAATCCATTACTGGGGAGGTTTGGTCCTTGCTGGGAAAAGGGTTTAATGTGAGCGGCATCGAGGACTGGTAGGGTGCGTTCACCTGATATAGCGCAGCGGCGGTTGTATGCTTCAGTTACAATTACTCTGAATGCTCCTTGCCCAAGGCGTGTTTGTATGACCTGTTCTGAGCCGTAGCGTCCTTCCATTCCGTTCTCAGACACTACATCAACAGCAAACGGATCATAATCAAGTTGGGCGAGCCGTTCTTGAACCTGTTTCATTAACCATAGTCCGGTGAAACTGCTGGTATTATAGGTTTTACCCTGGACGATGTGCGGACTCCAATCTGCAGGAACGGGTATCCAATCAGAGCGCTTAAAGAAGAATGGTGCGGTTAAGATAATACAACCTATGGTTGGATCAGGGTCTATTCGAGGATCGGTTCTTCGATATTTATGGATGGCCTGTAGAAAAGTTGGATAATCTGCGGTTCCATTTTTATTACCAAAAGCCTTCCAGGCTAGCGAAACCGGTAGCAGAGAGTGACGGACATAGAATCCCCCGCCGGCAATATAGTTTAAAGGGCTATGTAGCTTGAATAGGAATAGCTCATTGGATTGAAGTGCTTTGAATTTCTGCTTTCCGCCCGGTTGCCAGAAATTGACCTCATCTGGTCTACTTTCAGCCAGGAAGTTGTACCAATTATTATCTGTCACCCCAACATAGATGTTCATTTTCCCCTCACCCTTAGTTGTTCTTCCCTGCTTATATGCTGTTCAGCACAAATCACGGAATCATGGTAAAGCACCATAATTAGCTTAT
>CAZAZH010000180.1:0-3103 GCA_964489585.1 uncultured Syntrophomonas sp. | reverse complement strand
AGCGTTCCTTGTAAGCGTTCCTTGTAAGCGCTCCTTGTTAGCGACCTTTGTAAGCGCTCTTTCGAGTTCTTTTTAAAGCTTTACCCTCATATCCCCGACCCGGCGGGTAAAACGAATTCTATCATAATATTCTACCAGAGGCAAGGCATACTTTCGAGTAGTTTTCAATATATCGCGGGCGGTAGCCAGGCTCAGCTCTTTTTCCTGTTCAAAATAATCACTTAGTTTTCTCTTTCCCTCTTCTATAGCCTGGCTGGAAAATACTACTTCCTGGTTGATTTTTACCAGGAGGCCTTCCTCAATCATGTAGGCTAATACTTCATTAAAATCCTGTTCGGAAAGTCCGCTTATGCTGCTCAGTTCATCTATTCCCGGAGGAGTAAACATCTGCTCCTGCATGACGCGCTTAATTTTTTCGATACTTTCCTTTTCCCGTGCTCCAGGTTGTGCTACTCGCCCAGGCAAGCTTAACTGGTTGCTGCGACTGGATATGGTTCCGCTATCTTCCAACTGTTTAAGCACTAGATTAAAATCTTTGGCATTTATTTTTTTAAAATATCTACTGCGCATATCTTCCCGGGGGTAACCTGAGCGCATCGGGTACTTTTGATGGTATTTATCCAGGGTTTCCACTATATGAGCATTGATAGCTTCCAGGGCATAGGAGCTTATGTAGACCTGATCTTTAATAAGAATGGCCTTTTCATCATCCACCAGCTGCTGTAGTTCCTGTTTTAATTGTTCCCGGTTACTGCCGGTAAGTTTACTTAGTTCGTCTATACTCATCAGTTCTTCAGGGTGGGACTCCAGTTCATGTAAGATTACATCATAGAGGCTACCTTCCTCTTTTATAGCCAGTTCATCCAGAACTTCTTCCTTAAATCTCTTCTGTTTGGGGGCGTTGCCATCAATTATGATTCCTCCCCCAATAGTGGTAACCGGGGAATAGTACCGGATTACAAAGCGGTCACCTTTATAGGCTACTACCGGTTTTTCCATAACAATCTGGACAAAAGCTTCATCTCCCGGCTGTAATTCGTCCCGGTCCAGTAATACCACCCGGCCCAGGGTCTCATCCGTACCCAGGTGAAAACGTACCCGGTTCCAGTTCTTTAAGGTGCGCTTGCTCGAACTGAGCAGGTGCAGGCGGGTGTCAACCCGATAACTGGGAGTAAGATAAGCCGGGGTAGCCAGGAGGTAGCCCCTTTTGATGTCGTTTACTTCCACCCCTTGCAGGTTTACCGCTACTCGCTGACCGGCATAGGCGATATCCGTTTTTTCGTTATGTACCTGCAGGGTTCTAATCCGCACCGGTTTTTGTACCGGCATTAGCTCCACTGTCTCACCCTGTTTTAATTGCCCTGACCACAGGGTTCCGGTTACCACCGTACCAAAACCGGAAATGGTAAAAACACGGTCTATAGGGAGACGGGCCTGGCCAAAGGCTGGTTTTTCTTCTACCTCTGCGACTAGCTTTTCTATTAAAGCCAATAATTCTGGTATTCCTTCTTTAGTTACCGCCGATACCGAAACTAGTGGGGCATCTTTTAATATAGTAGTACTAATGTATTCCCGCACTTCTTCTTCCATCAGCATCAACCATTCTTCGTCTACCATATCTTTTTTAGTTATGACGATAATACCCTGGTTCACACCCAGCAGTTCTATTATGTCCATATGCTCCCGGGTCTGGGGCATTACCCCTTCGTCAGCAGCAATAGTCAATAACACTATATCAATACCGAAGGCCCCCGCCAGCATATGACGGATAAAACGTTCGTGCCCGGGCATATCTACAATAGCAGCTTTTTGTCCCGAGGGCAGAGTAAAAGGAGCAAATCCCAGTTCTATGGATATGCCCCGCTGTTTCTCCTCTTTTAACCTGTCGGTATTTAAACCGGTCATGGCTTTGACCAGGGTAGTCTTGCCATGGTCAATATGCCCCGCTGTACCAATAATAAACCTTTTCATTAGTACCTCTTCCTTTTTCAATCGTTTCAACTAAGGACGTGGATTTCATTTTGGGTTAATTTCGTAACCTGTAGGGGCAGACCCCTGTGTCTGCCCGCGGTTTGATAGATACCTGGCGTATCACCCCATCTGTGGAGGCAGTCCACGGGCGAACACACGGGTTCGCCCCTACAATCCCAGGTCCTGCATCCAACTCCTAATGACTATTTCCCCTCCGATATCCGACATCCTACATCCTGCTTCCTACATCCGTTGTCAGTACCCCTTCAATCAGATCGACCAGCAATTCGGCGTCACCTTTAAGTAAAGTCCTTACACTGATTCTCATTTTATCATCCTGCTTTCTGGTCACCAGGGCCGGACTACCCAGACGTAGTTCCCGGGCTACTTTCTCCAGGGCATTGTCGCTAAATTCTATATCGACCCCAAAACCGGGAATCTTATACGTGGGATAGGCTCCTCCTCCTACCATATCTTCTAGTTCTACCAGGTTTAGAGAGGCCACCTGTGGTAAAGAGCCTATGTGGTTTTGCAGATGGTTTAGTAATTCTTCGGCCTGATGCTGAAGTTGTTCTAAACTGCGGCATAACATACAAATCACCGGAATATTCTCCTCCGGTTTACCTTCCAGATACTCCAGGAGAGTCGCCTCCAGGGCGGCAATAGTTAACTTGTCTACCCGTAAAGCCCGGGTAAGCTGGTTCTTTTTCATGGCCTCAATGTATTTTTTTCGGCCTACAATAATACCGGCCTGGGGCCCACCTAGCAATTTATCACCGCTAAAAGTAATTATATCAACTCCAGAGGCCACACATTCCTGCACCGTAGGTTCATCTTTTAAACCCCAGTCTTTCATATTATATAGTATTCCGCTGCCCAGGTCCTGCATAACCGGAATACCCTGGTCTTTTCCCAGTTTAACCAGTTCAGATAGTTTTACCTCTTCACTAAAGCCAATGATTTTATAATTTGAAGTATGGGCAGTAAAAAGCAGGGCTGTTTCTTCGCTAATGGCTGCGGCAAAATCACTAATATAGGTCTTATTGGTGGTCCCTACTTCAACCAACCGGGCACCACTCAGTTTCATAACCTCGGGAATACGAAAAGCGCCGCCTATTTCCACCAGTTGTCC
>CAZAZH010000179.1:0-3133 GCA_964489585.1 uncultured Syntrophomonas sp. | reverse complement strand
ACCTGACCTGCTGCATCTGCTCCAGGAAATCTTCCAGGGTAAATTCCTGCTGCCGGATTTTGCGTTCCATCTCCTGGGCCTTCTTGGCATCAAAGGTTTCCTGGGCTTTTTCCACCAGGCTGAGAACATCTCCCATACCCAGTATACGTGATGCCATACGGTCAGGATAAAACACATCAAGAGCATCCAGTTTTTCGCCTATACCCACCAGTTTAATAGGACAACCGGTGACAGCTTTTACAGAAAGGGCAGCACCACCACGGGTATCACCGTCTAACTTGGTAAGTACCACGCCGGTCAATCCCAGTTCCTTATTAAAGCTTTCCGCTACATTAACTGCATCCTGCCCGGTCATAGCATCAACTACCAGAAGTATTTCATCAGGTTGAACTGCTGCCTTGATTTCTTTAAGCTCATTCATTAACTCTTCATTAATATGCAAACGCCCCGCGGTATCCAGAATAATAACATCCCGGTTATGGCTGCGGGCATATTCCAATGAAGCCCGGGCAATATCTACCGGATTGGCCTGACCCATAGAAAAAACCGGTATATCAACTTGTTCACCCAGTACCTGCAGTTGTTTAATAGCTGCCGGCCGGTAAACGTCACAGGCCACAAACAGGGGACGCCGTCCCTGTTTAATTAGCCTTTTGCCTAGTTTAGCAACCGTAGTAGTTTTTCCTGAGCCCTGTAAACCTACTTCCATAATAATACTGGGGGAACGGGATAGATTAAGCTTGCTTTCCGAGCCCCCCATCAATTCGGTCATCTCATCATAAACTATCTTGACAATCTGCTGCCCAGGGGTAAGACTCTGGAGAACTTCCTGCCCCACTGCCCGGTCCCGTACCCGGCTAACGAAATCTTTTACCACTTTAAAATTTACGTCAGCCTCCAGCAACGCCAGGCGGACTTCCCGCATTGCTACCTTCACATCTTCTTCGTTTATTTTTCCTTTACCCCGCAGCTTGCGAAATATATCTTGTAAGCGGTCTGATAAACCTTCAAATGCCATGCTACCTCTCCTTTATGGGTTAAAGCATATCGCTTATTTCCTGTAGTATCAGCAAGGCTTTCCCTGTATTATCTTCTTCAGATGAATTCTCCAATAAAGCACAAACTTCCTGCAGGCGCTGGCGCGTCTTTAGAAAGCGGCCAGCCAATCCCAGCCGGTTTTCATATTCCTGCAGGGCCACCTCGGCCCTTTTTAATATATCATGAACAGCCTGCCGAGTGATTTGCATATGTTCAGCAATTTCTGCCAGGGACCAGTCATTCTCATAATGAAGACTCATGGCCTCCTGCTGTTTTGGGGTCAATAAAGGACCATAAAAATCATTTAAAAAAATTATATGGCTTCTTTTTTCCAGCATAACTACTCTCTCCAGGTGTAAAGGTTTAACACTTTACAGGTCAATTTTACCTGCAACCGTTTTTTATGTCAAGTATACTATAATTTTTAATGGTAAATACCTGCTAGCCTAGAATTTACTTAAAGGATGCCATCCCTTAAAATCGAGAATAATAAGTATACTGGCTTAAACCGAAATGCTATAATCTAACTGTACCTTTTGGTGAATGCTTATTTTAGGTTGATGGGAGCTGAGGGATTGAAGGAAAAAATAGCCCTGATAGTTGACAGTATGTGTGATTTGCCTCAGGAGATTATTCAGAAATTTGCTATTAAAGTATTACCGGCCAAAATTATTTATCCGGGAGAAGAATATGCAGATGGGGTAGATATACAACCAGATGAGGTTTACCGGCGTATGCCAGGTGAAATACCCACCACTGCTATGCCCACCCGACATGAGATTTCGGAAGCCTTTGAGCAGATATGTCGTGAAGGCTTTACCCATGTTCTGGCACTGCACATTTCCAGCGGCCTTTCCGGAACGGTTGAGTCGGTAAAGATGGTAGCTCGTGATTTTGAAAACCTGAAGATTAATGTAATCGATACCAAAACCCTATCCATGGGAACTGGTTGGATGGTGCTGGACGCTGCCCGTAATATTGCTGACGGCCTATCCTTTGAACGAGTGGTGGAAAACCTGCAACGTATTCAGGCTAAAGTTGAAGTATTCTATATCATTGAAACTTTGGAATACCTGCGCCGGGGTGGAAGAATTGGCCGCGTAGCCGGCATGCTGGGCCAGTTTTTACACATTAAACCAATTATCTCGGTGGACCGGGAAGGTAATTACTTTACCTACTGTAAAGCCCGGGGGCGACTCAAGTCTATTGATAAGCTGGTGGAAATAGTAGAGAACAAGGTGAAAGAAAAACAGATTAAGCTAGCAATTCTAAATGGCGGAGCATCGCAGGAATTCGAGAAATTGGTGGAAAGATTGCGCCAGTTACCTAATATCAAGGAACTGGTTACCTCGGACATTAGCCCTGCACTTTGCGTGCATACCGGTCCCGGTTTGCTGGGAATAAGTTTTTACGAAGTCTAAATGCCAAACGAATAACCGGCGAGAAGGCATCAAAGGTCTCGCCGGTTTTTTATTTCTAAAATTAAGTATTTGTAAATATTTACCAAATTGCTGTATAATAGCTATATCACCTTACAGAGGAGAATTTTATTGCCAATTAAAAATATTTTTCTATTCAGCCTTACATTAATTATTTGCCTGCTTTTTGTATTTTCGCCTTTAATGCAGGCTAAAACTAATTCCCCTTCTAATGAAACTGCCATTATAGCTACACTAGAGAAAGATAGCGCTCTTCAGGCTATGCTTAATGGCTTTGAAATTTATTGCTCTTTTCTAAATGATACCGAAGTAAAGCGGGGTTATTATTTGCCGCTGCATGGCAGAACCCGGACAGAAGCTATTGACTACCTGGAAACAGGATTTCAAGAGAATCTGGCTACGGCTATAGTGGACGAGTATACCTATTTCATACCTGAACTTCACCGCCTGGCTATTAAGCCCAGTGACGGTCTACCAGTACTCAATGAGGATGACATTCCCTATCTTAACTACCAAAAACTAAATAATGATCATATTGTTTTTTCCCGAGAATTTACGGGCTGTTACTCTCCCCAAGACTGCTACCGTTACCAGGTAGAAATGCAACTCTATCAAGACCAGTGGAAAATATCCACCTTTAGACTGCGAGAAGTAAA
>CAZAZH010000178.1:0-3211 GCA_964489585.1 uncultured Syntrophomonas sp. | reverse complement strand
CCGGATGATTGGAAAGGTAAGCTTAGCAATGAAAAGGCATCCTACTATTATCCCCCTGGCAAGTACGACCCTATGAATCCAGGAGCGGAAACTAATCGCGTTATCCAAGATAGTTATCCGCCTGGATCCACCTTTAAGCCTATTACTGGTATGGCAGCTCTGGATAGAGGTTCGGTAGATCCCCTGAGTTTAGTTAATTGTGGTGGTGCCTATTGGATAAAACCTAACATAAAATGTACCGGAGTTCATGGTAATGTCAACTACTATTCGGGTATGGGCACTTCATGCAATACTTATTTTCAGGAGATGGGACGCCGGGCAGGCAAGGATAATATTATTTATGTAGCCCGGGAATTTGGGTTGGGAAGCAAAACCGGTATTGATCTGCCTGATGAAAAGCAGGGTCTATTGCCTACACCCAAGTGGAAAAAAGAGGTTAATGAAATCATTTTAAATGATCGTCATGCAGCCCTGCTTAAACGTTTGGATGAGAAATATAATGTTTTAGAACAAGGGGCCATGGGTAATCAAGAAGAGCTGGAGAAACTAAAACAACAAAAACAAAAGGAAAGAAACCAGATAGATGCCGAACATGATATTAGATACCGCTTTGACACCAACTGGCAACAGTATGATACTTTTAATATGTCTATCGGTCAGGGTTACAATGACTATACCGTTATACAGATAGTAAACTATATAGCAGCCATAGCTAATGGTGGTTATTTAATGCGCCCGCATGTAATGAAAAGTATAGTTTCTCATGAGGGCAAAACTCTGAAAAAGGCAAAACCAGAGCTAGTTAACGAGGTTGATGTTTCACCCGAAAGTATTGCCATGACCAGGAGAGCTATGCTAGCAGTTACCCAACCGGGAGGTACCGGCCATTTTCTTTTTGCCCACTTCCCGCCCGAATTGCAGATTGCAGCCAAGACCGGAACAGTTGAAACGGGCAGGCAGGGAGATAACCAAAAAAAAGAATTTCACGGGGTATTTGTTGCTTTTGCACCCTTTGATGACCCTGAAATTGCATTTGCATCAGTAGTAGAATATGGTTATTATGGTTCGACTTCGGCAGGTTATGTAGCTAAAGATGTACTTGAACACTATTTTGGCGTCAAAGACCACCTGGCCGACGAAAAGGCTCCGTTAGAAAAAAAAGCCGATTCCACCGAACAGAGCAATGAACCCCAGTCGGTTGAAACTGATCCCAGATTACGTCCTCGATAGTGATACAGGGGGACGGTTCTAGTGTGTCATTTCTTTGAAATGACACACTAGAACCGTCCCCCTGTGTCATTTTTTTCTGTGAAAGAAAAAGGTTTTAAGGTTGTATTATTAGTTAACGTGGAAAATGTTACTATATAGCAAGAGATTAGCTATGAGCGGGGAGGCTAAAGCGTGAAGAAGGTATTGGGGATTGGAGCCGCAATATTAGTAGTGGTATTGGGGCTAGGGATTTTTAACTATTTTTATTATTTCCCTCCAAAGCTGCCGGAAGCTAAAATAATAGAACTGGCAGAAAAACAATTGGAAAAAGATTTACCTTCCTATATGCGTAAGTACAGTGACCCCTATATGAAAACAACTCTGCACAAAATAAAAATACTGGATGTACGTGAATTGGGTCAGAAAACCTATCTTGTTTTTAAAGCAGATGTTCAGATGTCTGAAGCAAATCAGGGTTTTGGAGGGCCGCCTTTCCAAGCAGGAACTTATATGTTGGGTATAAGGTTGGTAGAGGGCAAACCCGGGGGCATAGTTTTGAAGGATGGTATGGAGTTTACCACGGAAATGATAAGTGGTGCTAATCCGGCGGAATGCGGGCTGATGCCTGATGGAGTATTTTATGGCTTTTGTAAAGACCCCCGGGTAGAGCGGGTAGTTTTGGAAATGAATGAGGGGAGCAAGATTGAGGCTAAGATGCAAAACCGGGTTATAATGGCCCAAATACCAAAGGGCCAAATCGAATTAACCCCCCGTTTTTATGATAAGGCCGGGATGGAGATAGAGCAAAACTGGGGTATGAAGATTGCATTTGTTTCCCAGAATGAGAAATATTACCGCCAGTATAATAATTATCCCCTGGAGTGGTGGAACATGAGCGCAGAGGAAATTGATATCCTGAGTCCGGGGATGGTTAACGCGGTCTGGGTATTTCCCGACCAGGAGAAAAAGAGTCTGGAAAAAGAGCGGGCTAATAAACTAATAGAACTGGTTAAATCAGGTATCCCCGTAGTTTTTGTGGGTATGAAAGATTTGCAGCAGTTGGAGGTTTTCAGTATAGAACCGAATAATATCCTGAATGCTGAAATCCCAGCCAGTGAAATGGAAGCAGTGTACCTAACTCAAAACGAACAGCAAACCTTGCAAGCCGGGGTAATTACTCTGGATGAGGAACAGGATTCCCCGGTATTAATGAAGACACTTAACCTGCGTTACCAGTTGGATTTACCGATTAAGACTCGTAATAAAACTGACCATGCCAGCAACGAAAAGGCTGAAACCGCTATACCCCGACCTGTAGCCCCGGCGGTAAAAGCTACGGTAACAGGCGAGGGGAGGAATTAAGGATGAGTAGGGATAACCTGAGAAAGAGCCCTGGTGGTTTTGGTTTAATCAGTTTGATAATAATTTTATTTATAGTCCTGGGCTTACCTAAGGTGGCAGGGGCTGAAGGCACCCTTTCTATGACTGCCAAAGCAGGTTTTAACGGTTATGTACGTACCGGTGAACCCGTATCTTTTGCAGTGGAAATTAAGAATCCGGGCCCGGAAATCAAGGGCAGTTTACAGGTAAGCTGTGATCAATCCGGTTCCCGTGTGGTATATAGCCGGCAAGTAGTTTTACCCCGAGGTGCCCATAAGAGTTTTAACCTTTATGCCTCCGATGACCAGAGCCAGAGTTTTAACCTTCGCCTTATGGTTGCAGATAAAGAACTGGTTTCCAGTCGAGTTAAAGTTACCCGCCTTCCGCCTCAGGAAATGATAGTAGGAGTACTATCAAGTAACCTGGAAGCTTTAAACTACCTGGGGGCAATGAAACTACCCGGGAATGCCCAGAGGGTTACGGTAATACACCTGGATGCTAAAGATATACCACCCAACTCTATAATGTTGGAAAGTATAGATGTTCTGGCTCTCACTGACTTCTCCAGCCATAACTTTAATCACGAACAACTAGTTTCGATACAAAGTTGGGTAGAAAGCGG
>CAZAZH010000177.1:0-3234 GCA_964489585.1 uncultured Syntrophomonas sp. | reverse complement strand
CTATTCCTTCATCAATACCAGGTCGTTTCGGCGTGCTCCAAATCTGTCCATAAAAAGATCGCATTTGCACAGGAAAATGTAATATAAATTATTATATCCGTTTCCATACAGCGATTCAAAATTACCCTGTCCCTTGGAAATAATCACATCAGCCTTATTAAATACATTTACAAAACTATCAGAACAGTGTTCAAGAATGGTTCCGGGAATATCGGTACCATTATTAATAATGTTGGCATAGGTATCTATCCCTACCATATAAGCGTCCTCTTCGGTAACATCATTCATTATCGGCGTACCCCGGGTAGCAAAGTCTATCTGAAGGTGAGGATAACATTCTTTGATGGTACGGATGAATATCTTGTCAAACACTATCTCGCCGGCATTATCTCCCAGATAAAGGAGCTTGTTAGCATCCTTTAAAGCAGATGCCAGGGAAATAAAGACTTCCTGGGAATAGTCTTTTTCCATAGACTCCTTTATCGTTTTAAGTACGTTATCTCTGGACAAATCATACCCGGGACCAAAATCAATTATATTACCGGCAGCAGCCAGCTTCAGGGCTACATCCAGAGGGTCGATGGCTGTTTCCGCCAATTGGGAAAAGTCATCTTCTAGTTTGAGCATTTCCTGGTTATAGTAAAGTTTCTCTTTCTGATAAGGGTCAGGATTTTGCAATGCTTCTTTTAAAGCCCGATGCACTTTATGGGCAATGTAGGGTGCACTTGCATTATGGTCCATTACTGCTATTTCAGCTATGATACTTTTAAGCAGAGTACGTTGTTCTTCTTCATTCTCCAGGTAAAGCCGGGCTACTCTAATACCCTGGTTAAGTAAACAGGGCAGGCACTCCATGCTATATCTCATGTTAAGTTTATCTCCTGTCTTAATATTTACTGCGCAATCAAAACTAAACCCTGGCATAAGCTAATTGTCAACCGTCATAAGCTGCCTGCAAAATGTTTAAAACGTCCTGGTATTCCAGTTTTTTAAATGCTCCCAGTGGTCCCTGGGAAGTTGCTTTCTCAGCCATTTCCGCCAGGTGCTCTTTTTTCACTCTAATTTCTTTTAGACTGCTGGCCAGATGCATGGATTTAAAAAATTCGGACGTTTTCTTAATAGCAGTTTGGGCTGCAATAATATTGTCACTTTCGCTGATCTCCCATACATTGCGGGCATATTCGGCCAGCCGTGGGGCAGTTTGTTCATCCAGTACATATTGCATCCAATAGGGAGTAAGGACTGCCAGACCCAGACCATGGGTTATATCATAAAGGGCGCTGATTTCATGCTCTATATCATGGGTGGCCCAATCTGTATGCTTGCCGGCTCCCAGCAATCCATTTAAAGCCAGGCTTCCAGTCCACATTAAATTGGCACGGGCCTCGTAGTTATCCGGTTGGGCTATGGCTATGGGCCCATAATGGATACAGGTTTTAAGCATGGCTTCTGCCAGGCGGTCTTGAATAAAGGTTTCCGGGGTAGGACTGAAATACTGTTCAAATATGTGGCTCATAATATCGACTGTTCCTGCAGCCGTTTGTTCAGGAGGAACGGTAAAGCTATATTCCGGGTCAAGAATAGAAAAACGGGGAATTAATACGGGGCTGCCGGTTCCCAGCTTCTCTTTGGTATCATCATTGCTGATAACTGCGTTGGCGTTCATTTCCGAACCGGTCGCAGCCAGAGTTAAGACCGTGCCTATAGGCAGAGCATGGGTTATTTTAGCCTTGCGGGTAAAAAAGTCCCAGGCATCGCCATCATAGCCGGCACCGGCAGCAATGATTTTGGCACAGTCAATGGTACTGCCCCCGCCAACTGCCAGTACCAGGTGCACCTCGTGTTTCTTACAGAGCTCTACTCCCTGACGTACGCTGCTGATGCGAGGATTAGGCTGCACCCCGGAGAGTTCTACATGGGTGATGTTATTATCCTGAAATATTTGCAGTATCTGATCATAAAGCCCGCTACGCTTGATACTGCCTCCACCGTAAACTAGCAGTACTTTGTTTCCATAACACAGTATTTCTTTGCCCAGGTCTTCTATCTTGCCCCGTCCAAAACGAATACGGGTAGGAAAATGAATATTGAAGTTTAACATTTTATACCTCCATCATCTGTTAAGGTTGCCGACAATAACATTAAAACCTCGACCCAGGCTAATTGTCAACCAGCCACCGCTTAAGAAAAAACAGAAAAGAAAGGGGTTGCCCCCTCTCTCTTCTGGTCTTATAGGTTATTTGTTGGATGGATTATCAGAGTTGTTTAATCCACGCACCCCGCCGCCTCTGGGGCTATTACCGCTGTTGTTTCTGCGACCCAATCCCTTACCGGGTTTATTGCTATTATTTCCACGACCTGTTCCACATTTTCCTTTTGAGCGACCTGTTCGCGGTCCCTGACCCATAGGACCAGTTCCATCTTGGTTAGGCATCAGCTTCACTCCTTTCTGATTAACCCTACATGTACGCTGGGTACACGCAACTACCTATGATAAAAATATATTGTAATATAGAAGCACGTAATCTGTAGGGGCGGACCCATGTGTCCGCCCGCGGAATTGCAGTGGTTGGCCGGGCAGACACACGGGTCTGCCCCTACAAAAACTACATAAATCCGCATCCTCTAAAATTAAAAAGTGCAGTGTTTTTAGTGTCTAATTCCCGTCTATTTTCTTATTAATATTTTCCCAAAGGGGAAAAAGCATTTTTCGTACTTCAGGATTCGTTGCCGGAATTTCAGCCTGGGCAATAGATTGCACAATAGTATTGCTGAATGGTATTCTACCAGCCAGGGGCAGGTCATTTTTTTGTGCCCAATTTTCTATCTCCTGGCTAATGTCAGGATTTAGATCCCATTTATTAATAATCAAAATACCTTTTATGCCCCGCAGCTGCATTAATTGATAAACTCGCTGTAAATCATGAAAACCGGAACGGCTCGGTTCAGTCACCAGAACAATCAGGTCAACCTCTACCATGGAAGAAATAACCGCGCAGCCAATTCCGGGCGGGCCATCAGCAATAATAAGTTTGGTCTGTTCGGTATCGGCCATTGCCCGAGCCATAGTTTTAACCTGAGCCACTAATTTACCGGAATTTTCTTCCCCAGGCCTTAAATCGGCAAAAAACAACTTCTGTTTCTGATTAAATACTCCCTCAGACCAGTGTCCTGAAGAACGGGGATACATGGTAATGGCCTCCACCGGGCAAATCTTCTCACAAAATCCGCATC
>CAZAZH010000176.1:0-3256 GCA_964489585.1 uncultured Syntrophomonas sp. | reverse complement strand
CCAGGCGATTTCTTATTGAGGCCTCCAAAGGTTGGGCCATGGACAGACTAATCATGTTTTTATTTCCCTCCTTACTTTCCTAATGCGAAGGTTTTTAATACGGGAACAGCTTATAATCGGAATTAACATATCTTATGACGTAATGAGCAATCTGGGGGTTCCAGGATATGTAAGGAAAAATGAATTGCCCTCATGGCTGGGTTCATCGCACAGCTTTCAGCTTTAGGCATAGGTTATGTTATAATTGCAAATAAATGGTTGGACCAAATTGTTTCACGTGAAACATTTATTTTCATGCATGGTTGTGTCCCTTGGACATGGCGGGTTAATTAGAAAATAGATTTCTTTTGACACTGATTAACGCTGATTTTTATGATTAATACTGATAATAATTAGAGAAAAGGAATCTGCGTAAATCATAATAATCTTAAATAATCAGCGTCAGAAAATATTAGAACCAATAAGTCTTATTTTCATAAGTGGTTGTGGCCTCCGGCCATGGCTGGTTAATATGAAAATAGACACTAAAAACACTGAAACCTATGAATTACACTGGTTTATTATAAATATTAGTATAGACACGACACCTCAAACCCTGTTTTCATGCCTTTTTGCGGCCTGAGGCCATGGCCGTTAATAAGAAATAAACGTTTACTATCTCCCGATTTTAAGAATATCTGTTGAGGTGGAGCGACTAGCCATTGCCCTCACCTCCCATTTCCCATTGTTGACTGCCTAAATTAGCATAATATTAGTGAGGAGGGGAACCGGCATGGGAAAACATCAAGAGATTACTATTACCATTCCTAATAACTTGCGCTATTGGGTGGCGGCTAGAATACTACATGTCACCTTTGAAAGCACCTGAAGTTGAAGAACCGGCAAACTTAAAAAAAAGTATTATGGCTATATATAACTCCCGCTTTTTGCTGGGTATGCTTTCCTTGCTGATTCTAATTATGACCTTATTCTTTTTAATGGATTATCAATTCAATACTGTGGCCAGAATGAATTATGATGATGAGGCGTTATTAGCTGGATTTTTCGCCATGTTTTTTGCCATATCTAACGTGGTTGCTGTGGTCATTGAGCTGGGTTTTCTAAGCCGGATTATGTCCAGACTTGGAGTAGGCAATGTCATAATACTGGTAGCTGCTGGGTTAGGTGCTAGTTTTATGATTGTAAGTGCTTTTCTTACGGGAACCTGGGCACTGGGTGCCGTGTTTATAAGCTACCTGATAACTAAAATAATGGTAAATGTTTTAGGTGAGCCCTCCTATCAGTTATTCTTCAAGGTAATTCCTGCCTCTGATAGAGATGGGGTTCGTTTTTTAGTTGAAGCCTTAATTGTCCTTGGTGGCATGATAGGTGGGGCAGTTATTTCAGGCCTTAACTCCGCGGGGATAATCAGTATGCAGACCATGTTGATAGCGGCTCTAGTTTTAGCCATCATAGCTACTTATCTAGCCTTTAAAAACAGAAGCTTGTATCTTGACCAATTGATACGGGCAGTTAGCAGTGGGGTTAAGGATTTAAGCGAAAATGGGACTGCTTTTCTGGGCCGTTATGTACCGGCGTCGTTTTTAAATCACCTGTTTTCATTTCTGCATCATCCCGATGATCGTAAACGAACCCTGGCCTTAGATATTGCAGAGCAGTTAGATTCTCATGCTCTGGAACCGTGGATAGGCGATTTGCTCAATGATCCTTGTGCTGATGTACGCCGGCGCGCCTTAAAATGTTGTATGCGAATGGATAACATATGCAATTACCAGCAGTCAATAATAGTATGTTGCAGCGATGAAGAGCCTGAAGTACGAGCTGCGGCTTTGAATTTGTGGCCCATCTTAAATCTAGATAGAGAACAATTATATCAAGCACTTAATGATCCTGACAGTTTGGTAGTAGCCCACGCTATTACAGCAATTTGCAGTTTGGAACAACCGCCAGACTATCCAAAAGTAATGGTTGCGGTGCAACGCTGCCTGGATGAAGGTGAAACTTCAGCTGCAACTATGTGCCAGGCGATAAGCGAAGCCGGTCTGGAGGAATTTTCACCACGATTAGTAACTATGCTATATAGTAGCCCGCGGTTAAGAACAGCCGCTTGTGAAGCTCTGGGCAAATTGCAAAATCGTAATTGTATACCTGTGATTATAGAAGTATATTCCCAGGGTGACCGTAGCTTTCATAAAGTAGCCGACCAGGCCCTTATTGATATGGGCGAAGATGCAGTGTCAGTTTTACTGGATGAGATTAATAAACAAACTGACCTGCGCTCCTGGCTGGCCATAATCAAAGCATTATCAGCCTTTAATAGGGGAGATGAACTTGGCAAAAAATTAGTAGATAGCTGCCTGCAACGGTTACAAGAATTAGCGGTATTTAAAGAACTGGCAGCAGTAATTAAGAGCTTAAATTTTGCTGATCTGGCTGAAATAGCCTTTCTTCGTTACCAGGAAATATTTTCCCTGCAAATGGAGGGTTGCTGGGTAGCACTGGGAAGTATTTATGATCCCCTGGTAGTTTCCAGGGTTAGAACTGCCAGTCAGGATGAAGACATAGAGCTTAGAGAAACCTCGCTGGAAACGTTATCGGAGGGATTGGCTGATCACAGATTAGCCCGGGCTATGTTAGAGGCTATAGTTACGCCCGTAAATATTCCCCAAACGAGTGCTGACCTGGCAAAGGCTAAGCTAAAAAAGGCGCAATCATTAGATGACTATTGGTTCAGTGAAATAAGTGTAGCGGCTCTCTTGAGGCTGAAAGGAGGAGATACTATAAAAGCACAAGAAATGCTAAGTATATTGGACAAAGTGATGCTATTAAAAAGCGTGGAGCTATTTTCTTGCTTAGAGCTAGAAGAACTGGGCCACCTGGCCCGGGTAGCTTCATTAGAAATCTACGATGAAGGTACGCTGTTGGTTCAGGAAGGGCAGCCCAACTCCAAATTATATGTTATTCTGCAGGGACATATTGAACTAAGCGCTCACTCTGCCGGCACCGGGGTTAATGCTACAATTGCCGTGCGAGCGAGCGGAGAAACAGTTGGAGATAGCAGTGTATTTGACCAATCGGCTTCATCAGTTAGTGCGCAAATCATTCTCAGTGAAGCAACCCTTCTAATTATCGATGGCCAGGATATACAGGGATTGTGTAATCTTTATCCTAATATGGCGATGGGTTTTATCAAAGCCATCAGTGAACGGAATAGAAAACTAGAAAAAATGATAATTTCCATGGCCTAACGCTAAAA
>CAZAZH010000175.1:0-3261 GCA_964489585.1 uncultured Syntrophomonas sp. | reverse complement strand
AAATTAAAGGGTTTTCCCCTTCTGGAGTACATCCTTCCTAAAATACCGGTCAATAATGGCTTCGGCCAGACGCTTTTGTATGGCTGCCTGGGAAACCAGGTACATTGCCAGCAGGAACCATTCTATTAACTCCCCAGTTTCCCCTTCCACATTTTTAGTCTTTTCCTGTATCAGCCCAATCTTCTCTTCACAGACTTCTTGCAATTGCTCCGCCTGGTCGTCGTTTATTTCCTGCACCAGGGAATAGACCAAATCAATCAAAGGTTGGGTACCATTTTCTTCGGTTTCACTGTGTTTATCCCCAGGTTTAGAGAGAATACTAAATAACAAAGATATGTCATTAATGGATAAGACTTGTTTGGCGTTATAAAGCATCAGCAGGGTTTCTATATGCTGGCGGGAATATTTTTTCTGCCTGGGGGGGATAAGTATACCCGCTTTGGCGTAATTGTTAATCATAGTTTTGGTAAGCAGTTTATCCCGGGTGTGGCGTTTTTGCTGGGCCAGCTTTTTTTCAATAAAACCGGTAACCTGGTCGACATATAAATCAATATCAGGTATGTCGGTTACCAATATTGGCTGGTGCGGCAGTATTTCATCAATAAGTGGGTAAAGTTCTTCCTTTCTCATAGGTGACAACCTCCTAAATAGCTTGATGTCCCCTTACATTTTAGGGGACGCGTAACCTGTAGGGGCGAACCCATATGTTCGCGCCCGCAGGCGGCACCTCTATATGCAACAGGATTCAACCCCCCAGTATTCAGTGGTCGGCAGGGTAGCCCGGCACTCAGCCCAATCTTGGTTTCAAAACATGCTTACTCGGTAGCCATTGAGTGCCAGGGGGTATGCCTTACAACCTCTTACGTATCTATTATCTAATTAAAACAGAAGCAAGATAATATTGCAATTGCTTACTACATAGTGTAGTCTATGAACATAGACAATGTAGTAAACGAAACTACATATGGAGTTAAACAAAACAACAATGGGAGGCTTAAGAAATGAAGATTACTCTGATTGAACCTAAATCGCCAGGAAGACACGTTTATAGTAGCGTTAAAATGCCTCGTTTGGGGCTGCCTATCCTGGGAACGCTATTGCAAAAGGCTGGTCACCAGGTGCGATTGATTATGGGTTCCCGCTGCGATATACGATTGTCCGAGATTATTACGGCTGACTTGATTTGTATATCCACCACTACTTCTACAGTTGTAGAAGCTTATCACCTGGCTGATTTTGCCCGTGACCAGGGTAAACCAGTTATAATGGGTGGTGCCCATGTCAGCTTTATGGCAGAAGAAGCCCTGGAACACTGTGATTATGTTTGCCGGGGTGAGGCTGACCTGACTTTTATTCCATTAGTGTCCTGTATTGAAAGAGGAGAATTACCTGTAGATATTCCTGGAGTTTCTTTTCGCCGGGAAGAAACTATCGTACATAACCCGGATGCTGATTGGGTAGACATGAACCAGGTACCCTTCCCTGATTTGAGCCTTTTTTCCGGGCTGAAAATGTCTACCTACCCGGTTATGACCTCTCGGGGGTGCCCTTTTGATTGTACTTTTTGCAGTGTAACCCAGATGTTTGGTCGTAAATACCGCTGCCGGGAAACGGAGGCCCTGCTGGAAGAAATTAAGCAATACCAGGGTAAGCAGGTGTTTTTTGTGGACGATAACTTTACTGCCAATCCCCGCCGCAGCAAAGAACTGCTTCGTGCTATGATAGAGCAGGATATTAAGCCTTCCTGGTGGTGTACCCAGGTCAGGACTGATGCCGCTCGCGATGAAGAATTACTCCAGCTCATGTATGACAGCAACTGCCGCATGGTCTTTGTAGGGATGGAGTCGGTTAATCCGGAAACCCTTAAGAGCTACAATAAGAAACAGGAAGTGGAAGACATTGTTTACTGTATAGAACGTTTTCACCAGTTAGGAATAATGGTTCACGGCATGTTTGTGTTTGGAGCCGATGAGGACAGCCTGCAAACCATAGAGGATACCCTGGATTTTGCCCTACAGAATCGTATCGATACGGTACAGTTTCTTATCCTTACTCCTTTGCCCGGTACTAAAACATTTTTTGACCTGGAGGAGCAAGGCAGGCTATTAACCCGGGATTGGAATCTCTATGATGCCCACCATGTTGTATTTAAGCCTCTGCAGATATCACCTTATGACTTACAAAAAGACACCATCCAGGCCTTTAAAAAATTCTATTCGTTATCCCATATTTTTGACAACCTGTTTACAACCGGGGTTCGTTCCATGGCTTTCCGGGCTCTGGGTTTCTGGATGGTGCGTAGCTGGGAAAGGGAAAACCGCTGGTATTACCGGTTTTTACAGGCTTTATCTCGCCCCTCCCTGGAAACCTCCTGGCAAACCCGTATTTCAAAGAGTATCGAGAGATTTAGACTGCGTAAATTAAAATATCTGTGCAGCGAGAAACTTATGGAAATAGAGGTTTCTCAAGAACAGGGACACTTTGTAGTCAACTTAAAAGGGTTTTTAAATGATTTCTCCCTGGCTGAAACCTTTAAAACCCTTTCCAGTCAAATTCCTCGTTTATATCAGAATATTACTATTAATTTGGAGGAGGTCTGCTTTGGTTCTGAGAAAACGGCAGTAAAATTTATTAATAATCTAAACGACCTGACCGCTAAAGCCCGGGATATCAAAGTAATTATTTCTCCGGCCAACCGCCGTCTTTTAGATGTTCTTGAGAAACATGATATGAAAGTTCCAGGGTTCAGTATCCTGGCGTAAGTAGACAGCCGGCCTTTAATATGTTAAATTATTAAAATATAGATTGACAGCAATCAAACTTGTTGTTTAAAATAGTATAAATACTACTGACACAAACACAACTAATTCAAATGCAACTAATATGATGGAATAGAGGGTTGATAACAGGGTTACCAGGGTGGTGGCCCTAAATAAACCGGTATTTTTATCATTATGCACCTGTGGGAGCATAGTATAAGAATATTGGTTTTTTTCACTTATGGGAAGTTTCGGGGGGAGGAGGGTTTGCTGTTTTGATACCATTTAAGAACCCGAACGATAATAAATACGGTGAAAAAAACCATGAGCTGTTAAATGACCAACAGCGTCGGCAGATGCAGCATGAGTTTAAGATCTACATGGAAAAATATTTTAAGCAAAAACTGGGCAAAGGTGTTGACCGTACCACCTCCACCATCTGTGGAACTGACATTCATATCTGGCATGGTGGTATGCCAGAAGTCGAACCGGGCAGAATAAT
>CAZAZH010000174.1:0-3281 GCA_964489585.1 uncultured Syntrophomonas sp. | reverse complement strand
ATTACCATCACCCTATGTGGGCTAAAATTAAGGGAATATATTTTGAGCAGAACCAGCAGGTGTACCATTTACCGGTAGGAGAACGGGCCAGCTATCGCCTGGAATGGGTGAGACCCTTACTGGAGGCAGGTGATATTTCCAAATATCTGCATAATGCCAAGTATGCTCAAGTTCTGCTAATGAGGTATGGGCTGAAATTACAGGGTGTAGGCGGGGATAGCTTGCTGGCCGCATATATAGATGACCCCAGTTTTGAAGGGGATGATTTAGCTGCTGTACTTTTTAAATATCTGGATATTAACGTACCCGGAAAGAATCCGGCAATTATGGTTTCCCGTCTCCGCAACCTGCTGAACCAGCTTGAAGAAAATATTGCGCCTGAACAAGAATCTTTACTAAAAGAGGTGGAAATGCCGGTATCCGAAGTGCTAGCACATATGGAGTTTACCGGTATCAAGGTAGAACAAGAAACGCTCCAGCTGCTGTCCGAGGAAATGGCCGTGGGAATAGAACATGCAGAAAAACAGATATTTGAACTGGCTGGGCAGGAGTTTAACATAAATTCTCCTAAACAATTAGGGAAAGTACTGTTTGAGGATATGGGGCTGCGGGTAGTGAAAAAGACTAAAACCGGTTATGGTACCGGTGCTGAAGTGCTGGAAGAACTATATGACGACCATGAAATTATTGCCTATATTCTGAACTATCGGCAGCTAACCAAACTAAAATCAACCTATGTGGATGCCCTGCAGGAGTTGATTCACCCGGATACCAGGCGGGTACACACCATATTTAAACAGGCCCAGACTGCCACCGGCCGCCTGTCCAGTGTAGAACCCAACTTGCAAAACATACCTATAAAAATGGAAGAGGGGCGCCGTATCCGCAAGGCTTTTACCGCGGTCAACGGCGACTATGTACTAATGTCAGCCGATTACTCGCAAATCGATTTACGAGCCCTGGCTCATATCAGCGGGGATGAGAAGCTGATAGAGACTTTTCATCAAAATATAGATATTCATACCCGTACAGCTGCCCAAATATTTCATGTTCCCCTGGACCAGGTGGACAGCGAATTACGCCGGCGGGCCAAGGCAGTTAATTTTGGGATTATTTACGGCATAAGCGACTTCGGCCTTTCCCGGGATACCGGGGTAAGTCGTAAGGAAGCACGCCGCTATATTGATAATTATCTGGATTCCTACCCGGGAGTTAAAAAATACATGGAGGATATTGTTAAATTCGGTCAGCAGCACGGTTATGTTGAAACCTATTTAAAACGGCGGCGTTACCTGCCTGACCTTAACGCGAAAAACAAAATGCAACAAGCCTTCGCCCGGCGGATGGCGTTAAATACCCCGATTCAGGGTACATCAGCTGATATAATAAAACTGGCCATGATAAAGGTTTTTAACCAGCTAAAGGAACGGGAACTGCAGGCTAAACTACTGCTGCAGGTACATGACGAATTGGTTTTGGAGGTACCCCTGGCTAAAGTTGAGGAAGTAGCTGAACTGCTCAAGGACTGTATGGAAAACGCCTGCGTCCTAAAAGTGCCCTTGGAAGTATCTCTTAGTATCGGCCGTAATTGGTACGATATGGGGGATTTTCAGGTAAGGTTAAAGTAACCACAGATTTAAACCCCTACGGGCATGACGCATTAATTATTCTCAGTCTTTATCTTAAGTTTAGGGAGGTTTAAGATGCCGGAACTTCCAGAAGTAGAGACTATTGTAAGGTCCCTGCAAACTAATGTAGGTGCCAATATTAATAATATTGAAATCAGGCGGGAGGATATTCTGCGTTTGGAGGAATTTTCAGCATCAGAACTTCAAGATAAGACCATAAAAAGCATACGTCGCCGGGGGAAGTTTTTGGTTTTTGAAATGGGCCGTAACCTTAATCTTATATTTCACCTGGGTATGAGCGGCCGCTTCTATATGCTGGCTGCAGGTGAAAAACCGGCAGAAAAACATGTTCATGTAATCGTACACCTTAACAATGGCATTAATCTGGTTTACCAGGACCCCCGCCGGTTTGGCGGAGTATGGATGGTAAGAGATCCAGAACACTTTTTCTGTCATATGGGAAGGGAACCTCTGTCTCCTAATTTTACCGCTGCCTATCTAGAAGATATTCTTAAGCAGCGTAAAGCCCCGGTAAAGAACTTACTGTTAGACCAGCATCTCATCAGTGGTATTGGTAATATTTACGCTGATGAATCGCTATTTGCTGCCGGTATCCGCCCGGACCGCCCGGCAGTTTCACTATCCCGGCAGGAGATTAAAAAACTGCACCGGTCTATAAGAAAAGTTTTGCGCCAGGGAATTGAACTACGGGGCACTACCTTTCGTGATTACCGGGATGCATTTAATGAAAGCGGTGGTTTTCAGGATTATCTTAAAGTTTACGGGAGGCATAATCAACCGTGCCCCCAGTGTGGTAAACCTATCCAGCGTATCCGTATAGGTGGTCGCAGTACTCACTTTTGTACCAATTGCCAGCGCTAAAGCCAGGTAACACTTTGATACTTTTGTCCATATAGTAGATTGAACCCTGCTAATTATGGATAGGAGTGTTGCCCATGGACTACCTGACTATAGCCTTATTTGCTCTGGCAGTAAGTGTAGACGGTTTTGCGGTAGGAATGGCTTATGGTATAGGTAAGATTAGAATACCCTTCTTTTCCCTCCTGGTAATATCCCTGGCCTCGGCCCTGGCGGTAAGCTTATCTATGCTTTGTGGCAAAGGCCTGGCGGAATTGCTTTCTCCCCAAATGTCCTCCTATATAGGTGCCATTATAATCCTGGGCCTGGGAGTTTACTTTCTCCTGACCGCGGGTAAAGACAAAATCGGCTCCCTGGAAAAGAGTCACGAAGAACCCCTCCTGGCATTCAGCATTAAACCTCTGGGAATAATAGTACAGATACTCAAACAACCTTCCCGGGCCGACTTCGACTGTTCCGGGGAAATAAGCACCAGTGAGGCCTTTTTCCTGGGTCTGGCCCTGGCTATGGATGCTCTGGGAGCAGGAATAGGAATTGCCATGACTGGAAGCAATATTTTATATACTGCCATTTGTGTTGGTATGTTAAAATTTATATTAGTTAATAGCGGAATTTTCCTGGGGAGTAAAATCAATGCCACTAAGTTAAAAGCTGTTGCAGCTCTAGTTCCCGGTCTAGTTTTTGTGGCTATTGGTATCATGGAATTATTATAAAGGTGATTGGTATGAAAATGATTGGTCTGACTGGTGGTATAGCCACTGGTAAAAGCATTGT
>CAZAZH010000173.1:0-3296 GCA_964489585.1 uncultured Syntrophomonas sp. | reverse complement strand
GCCGTTCTGGCTGACGGTTCCCTGATAAACGGTTATCCCAGCCTGAATATGGCACGAGCAGCCTTTAATTCTGCTAAAAACGTACCCGTTTATGTTATCTGTGAAACACTCAAGTTTACAACTCAAACTTTTTCTGTATCGGAAGAAGGTTTTGATACCGTACCTCCAGCCTATTTGACTGGAATTATTACGAAAAACGAGATAATTGCTCCTGATGCCGTCAAATCATTCCAGGAAATTCGCTAACGATTTAAACCCTATATTTCTAAGTTACCCAAACGTTAAATACGGACTTTAATATTATATAAATAAACCACAGAATAAAAATATATAGAGCTAACTCCTTCTTATGATTTTTCATTATTGCTGCCCCACCAATTACCAGCAAACACAAACCCCATATAGTGAAAATATCCATATAATTCAAGAATGCAAATACGAATCCTGAATTCCTATCCATCGGCAACAATATTGCTGCACTGGTTCGAAGTGACAGCACAGTCTCATAAGCCATTATCTTTATTAATAATTTTTTAATACAACCGCCAAGAAAAACGGGAATCCAGGCGTAAAAAGCCACCTTAAAAAAACGTTTAAAATCTTCCCTTTTGGAAATTAGCGCAGTAGTAATTACATCTATCATGAAAACTGCAAACCAAATAAAAGATCCTGTTGGGAAAACCTCTCTGAAGCTGGCTTTAACCGCTTTATAATGATTATATATGGTAAGAAGGGCAGCATGAATTACCCAGGTGAATAGGGGTACAAGCAGAGCTCCTAGAATCATAGTAATACTAATTCCCGTTAGGCTTTGCTTTATTAATTCAGGCCCCATACCCTGTTCGGTTAATATATTTGCAGTGTAATTTTTCGTCTCGGGTAGGATAATGCAGACCATGAAAACATTAAGGCTTAGAATAATTAATACCGGTAATAGTATCCTATTCCAAAATTATAACCTGCTGCCCCGCATGACTGCCCTGCGTAACGTAGAATTACCCATGCTTTATGCCGGTGTGGAAAAAGAGGAACGCAAGGCTCGGGCCCTTGATTGTATAGGTCGGGTTGGAATGCTAGACCGAATTCATCATCGCCCTTCTGAACTTTCAGGAGGCCAGTGCCAGCGCATAGCCATTGCCCGAGCGCTGGTAAATAATCCAAATATTATTCTGGCTGATGAGCCTACCGGCAACCTGGATAGTGTTACCAGCCTGGAGATAATGAATATCTTCCAGTCACTCCACCGGGAAAACACCACCATCGTACTTGTTACCCATGAAGCAGATATAGCTGCGTTTGCCCGTAGAATATTGCATTTTCGTGATGGCAAGCTAATAAAGGACGAATTGCTAAATCCTCTCCTAACAGAACCATCTACAGCTAAGGGTGGTGAACATATATGAATCTAGGTGAAAGTATATGGGTCGCCTGGGATTCTATCCGGGCGAATATGCTACGCTCTATTTTGACCACTCTGGGTATAATGATTGGCATTACTGCTGTAATTGCTGTAGTTGCAGTTGGTCAGGGCGGGCAGAAATCAATTATGAAGGAAATGGAGAAATTCGGTAGCAATCTGTTTCAAATTATGGTGGATTGGCGCAGAGATGAACTTCCTACCGGCAGGGAGTTTACCATGGAGGATATTGATATTATAAAAGCTAATGTACCCGAGGTACAATACCTGCTCCCCTGTGCCAACAGTTATTCGAATGTTAAGGGAGGAAACAAGGTTAAAACTGCTCAAGTTTTAGGTACTGAAGCCGACTATGCCCACTTGCATCCCCTGGAGATAACCGCTGGCCGTTTCCTCACTAACAGTGATTGCCAGGGTAGAAGAAGGGTAGCGGTAATTGATGAGGAAATGGCTCAGGAATTATTTCCCCGGACCAGTGCTCTGGGAAAAAGAATAATGCTCGGTAATCAGACCCTGGTAATCTGCGGATTGGTCAAAGCTGAAAGTTCACCCTTTAGCATGGGGATAAAATATGTGTACATTCCTACCCGGGTCTGGCTGGATATCTACCCTGATGGTAATATCGCGTATATAGAAGGGGGTACCCGTAACCCGGAAGAGGTTAAAGTGGCCATGCAAAACAGTATAAAAATACTGGAAAAACGCCATCGCAGCGAGGGTCTCTACCAGGGTTTTGATATGGAACAGCAGATCCAGGCAGTTAATAAGGTTACCGGGGTAATGACTCTGGTGATTGGCATCATTGCCGGGTTTTCCTTGCTGGTGGGTGGTATCGGGGTTATGAATATTATGCTGGTCTCAGTCACGGAAAGAACCCGGGAAATTGGATTGCGTATGGCTTTGGGTGCCCGCCGCCGAGATATCCTAATACAGTTTCTAATTGAGGCCATCGTACTATGCTTGCTAGGCGGGATAATCGGTATGGCACTGGGTATCGGCGGTGCTTTCCTCATATCCGCCCTGGCCAAGTGGCCCCCACTAGTCTCCTGGACTACGGTTTTACTGGCTTTTACCTTTTCCGCCGCTATTGGTATTATTTTTGGTATCTTACCCGCAAATCAGGCCGCAAATTTAGACCCCATCGAAGCCCTGCGAAGGGATTAACGTGTTAAAAGACTAAGTAACGTCTTTGGCATTATTTGGTTTGGACAAGCGCCAGTAAATGTTTATCATAGATTTTAGGATAGATATGCACTCATGGTACAAACGGAAGGATCAGAAATCTATGAAGAAACATGGCATAGCAGAATATGTACAGCTTATAGAATCCCATAATTTATTAATATATCACGATCTCCCCCGGGATACGGCTAAAAAAATCATCCAAAAGGTAGCCTACAACTCCAATAAAGTAGCATCAGATACCCTTTTTATCTGCAAAGGACTGGGTTTTAAAGAAGAATATCTGGATATGGCTATCCGTAAAGGCGCCATCATGTATATCAGCGAGGTAAATTACCATAAACCCATACCCTGTCTGATAGTTGATAATATTCAAAAAACCTTGTCCCTGGTATCAAACCTGTATTATAACTACCCCTGGAAGAACCTGAATCTTATCGGCATAACCGGTACCAAAGGTAAATCAACTACCTCATATTATGTCAAATATATAGTAGATGAATATTTAACAGACTTCGGTCAGGCTACTGCCGGGATAATTTCATCGATTGATACCTACGATGGGAAAACTACCCGAGAATCACATCTTACTACACCTGAATCACTGGAACTACAGATGCATTTTAACAATGCCGCCGACCGCAAACTACCGTACATGGTTATAGAGTCTTCTAGCCAGGCCTTGAAGTACGGCAGG
>CAZAZH010000172.1:0-3302 GCA_964489585.1 uncultured Syntrophomonas sp. | reverse complement strand
CCTCTTTGCGAAAAACCCCAAATGCCCCAGATATTATGAGCATAGCATTTAACGGAGACCAGCCCAGGCGGCCAAAAAGGAAGGCTCGCAGGTATTCGATTATCTGCATACGAACCAGGAGGCTTTTTGGTAACCCAGCCTTAAGCAAAAAGCCATCCTGCACTTTACTACCATTTACTATCCGTATGGTTCCCCCGGTAGCTACAGTATGCGGGTCTTCCAGAAATGGCTGCATTACCCGTTTCAGGCTGTCCCTCTGCAGAATGGAATCGGCATCCACCGAACAGAATAAGGGGTAGCGGGTGGCGTTGATGCCTGTATTTAAGGCATCAGCTTTACCCCCATTTTCCTTATCGATAACTCTCAGGTTGGGATATAGAGTTGATTTATAAAAGCCCCGCGCTGGCTTAACCTGTAGGCGGATTTGGTAAGCTGCAGGAATGGGGACCAGCTGGAAGCGGTCGATAAGCAACTGCAAGGTTTCATCCCTGGAACCGTCATTTATTACGATAACTTCAAATTCGGAATAGGTCAGTTGCAATAAAGAAAGTACACTGCTTTCAATGGTAGCAGCTTCATTGTAAGCTGGTACCAGTATGCTTACCGGCGGCTCAAAATCGGAAAAGGAATCCAGGAAGACATCCAGGCGATGAGCTGCCATATGGCGTAAAATGCTAAAAATAGAAATAATGTTGAGCAGTATATATGATGCGCTAAGACATAGCATGTAAACCAGAAAAAACCACTGAAAATAAATAATCCAGCTGCTCACCGGGAATCACTCTTCCCTTCCTCCTCAATTATCTGGGCCATGATATCCCGGGCATAACGGTCGGTCTGCCCTATTCTAATATTCTCCAGCTTTTTTGGATCCATGAAGGGTAAGCTTACCAGAGCCTGGGCACTCCGATAGCGCACCCACCAGTTGCAATCAGACAACATCCTGCTCAGGTGGTCCACGTCACCTGGTCCAGCCAGTCGCCCCAGGGCATTGACCGCCTGAACCCTTACTGCCCAACCCGGATGATCGAGCAAGCTAATAACCATAGCCTTACTTTCCTGGTCTTCGAGGTATCTTACCGCACTTAGACAGGCAGCTATAACCTCACTATCATAACGAGTCGATAAAAGTTCCCTAACCAAAAGTACCGCCGCATGAGGTTCAATGAAGGGAACGTAACGTAATAAACGGGGAATATCAGTTTCCTCAGCCCTACAAATAGCCTCAACCAGGGGCTCACTTACTGCCCCGGAGCCCAATTCGCCCAGTATAGCAGCTACCCTGGTCTGAGGCCACTCATGGCGTTCTACTAACAGGGAAATCAAAATTGGCGCCGCCCTTAAGGGATCAATTTTTGCCAGTGCGCCAGCTGCTATCTGTGCAGATAGACCAGATTCTCTTTCCGCCATATTCTGTAATAGATACCAGCGGCTACGATCTTTAAGGTTACCCAGGGTAAGAGCTGCCAGGGCCTTATCGGTTTCATCCCTGCTGCTCGTCATCCGTGTAGCTACTTTATCCATACCCAAGCTGGCAGCCAGTTGCACCAACCCCGACCTGGAATCGCCCCTCAGGTTTTGCTGAAAACGGTTCCACAGAAGCAAAAAACTTATGTAATCCCGGCGCTGTAGAGACGACAGCGGGTTTAGTTGTTTGTTCCCCAAACTGGCCTCAGCCAACAAAGGTTCCCACTTAGCGTAGAAGCGTTCCTGTCTTTTTTCCCTGTTGTTTTGTATCCGACTCATAAACAGCAAGGAAATAAGTATTAACATAGTAGTAATAGCCAGTCCGGCAGCTATTCCAACCACAACCTCTAATGCCTCCAGGTTAAGCATCTCAAGCTTCCTTTCCTGAGGAACTCTTATTTTGCACCGGGCTGATACCATATATTCTTTCTAAATTAGCATTTACCCGGGCCACCAGTTCTCGAGGATTAAAAGGCTTGGTGACATAATCGTTGGCCCCGGCTTTTAACAGTTTAACCACTTCATTTTCAGATACATTGGCTGAAAGCATAATTACAGGAACGTTCTTCCACTCATGATGGTTGCGAATCTTCTTTATTACTTGTAAGCCGTCAACATAGGGCAGCATTAAATCAAGAATAATTATATCAGGTGCAGGGGCTTGCTCCATCATCTGGAGTGCTTCACGTCCATTCCTAGCTTCTACCACCTCATAGCCCTCTCGCTCCAGCATCAGCTTTACTACTGCCCGGATGGTATCATCATCATCAGTTACCAAAACCGTTGGTACAGCATGAGATTCTTCTGCGGTTGTGGTAGATTCAATTGTATCCCCAGGGCTGGGAATGACCTGCCCGTCAAATGTTAATATCTCCTCCTCAGGGTCCTCATCGTCTGCAGCAGCACAAATAAGTTCACCGGTCTCTTTCTCCCCTAAATCCGGTGAAGGTGGTTTACCGTTGGGTGTATAAAAATCCAGTACTAAATCCAGGGAAGAAGCTAATTTCTCCATTTTCTGATTGTGCAAGCGGGCTCTATTACTCAGGGATTGTAATTTTGTCACTATTTCTTCCGACCGGTCCCCTTGCTCCCGGGCACGACTGCTTTCTGCATCCCATACAATTTTTTCGATTTCCTGTATAAGTTCATAATTATGGCGAAGGCAGGCGGCAATTTCCTGTTTTAAATCCAGCAGCTGCCGCTCCTTTTCTTTTTCCATGCTTGTTAATAAATCATCAACCTGGCTACGATGATAACCACGAAACTGCTTTTTAAAAATTCTAACTCCTCCTCCCTCCGCTGCTACCATTAAAAGAAATCCCAATTTAATGCAATTTCAGACCTGTCAGTGACTATCCAATGCACCGGAATATCCCCGGGATGAGGATAAACATTATCCACTACTTGAAATTCATAGCAAATCCCACATTTGAAACATTGCTGGTTCAAACACGGTAGGAAACGGTCATAATAGCCTTTACCATAACCTAAGCGGTAACCACTGCCATCAAACACTAAACCCGGTACTATTACCATATCGATTTTCTCAACAGCAAAAGGCTCTCCCAGCGGTTCCCGGATACCGAAAGACCCACGTCCCATCTCTTCCCCAGGCCTGAATTCAACTGCCTGGAGACTATCGTTCTCAACTCTTGGAAGCAGGATAGTGCATCCCTGTCTCTGCAACTTCTGAAGCAAAGGACCCAGGTTAACCTCGTTTTTAATACTGTTAAACCCCATTATAACCTTTGCCTGATTTAGCGGTTGCAGCTCTTCCAGACGGCGGCATACCTGCCGGCTTAACCTATCCACTTCTAGATGGGATAGTTTATTCC
>CAZAZH010000171.1:0-3327 GCA_964489585.1 uncultured Syntrophomonas sp. | reverse complement strand
CAGCCCCGGTCCAGCTCAGGGAATAAATAAGCTGTTCAGTATCACCTGCTACTTTACAGCAGAGATAAAAACGACAAATTAGCGAACGCAGCGGGTAAATGGTACATATGTTATCCTGCAAAAAAATACAAGGGTCGGGCTGCATCCGCAATAAACCTACTCTAAGTTTGTCTTTTTGAAAATAACGGGCTATGAACTCGGGGTAGTCGAGCCCGGTAAACCTGGCCATCTTTTTGAAAGCAATTAAGTCGGGAATGACATACGCAGTATTACAGCAGTTTACCGAACAACCCCGGCATTTCCGATGTTGGTTTTGGGCATATAATTTATACAGCCTCTCATCATCACAGAGAGGCTGCCAGGCATCCAATAAATCCTGCAGAGTAGCGCTGTTGTCCTTTACCCTGACTTCTATCCCATTGCCATTATCATAGTCTATCTCAATCTTGTTTACTCCCATGTAACATCCTCTTTAATTACCCGGGCGGGATTCCCACCTACCAGCGTACGGGGGGGTACATCCCGGGTTACTACTGCATTGTTAGCTATTACCGAGCCTTCACCCACTGTTACTCCTTTAAGGATAACGGCGCGACAGCCAATCCAAACATGATCTTCAACTCTAATAGGTTCTATCAAGGTGCGAAGTTCCTGTCCTCGTATAGCAAAAGGGTGAGAGGAAGTATCCATAAAAAGCACATGCCAGCTTATGGCACATCCCCGGCCAATCTTCACTTCCTTAACGGCTAGAACATTGGTTCCGTCACCCAGGTAAGTATCATCGCCTATATAAATCCGGGCATTTTCACCGGTTGATATACGCACCTTACGCTCAATCAGAACATTATCACCAATGTGAACTTCAGAACCCTTACCCAGGAAAATGTAGCCCGGATTACGACCCCGAAAATTCTTACCGCAGCTGGTTAATTCCCGCTTAACCAGCCAGGTGGTATAGCGATCACGAATATTATCAAACATCCCCCTTAACCCCCATTTGAGAAGTGAGAAACGGGAAGTTAGAAGTGGGAACTCCTCCCCCGACCTTCTTATAGAGTCCCCTACGCCTCACTTACTCTATATTTATAAATTCGGCGTTAGTTACAAGAAAACTATGTTACTAAGTGTTCTGTTTCCGTATTAACCAGCCATGAGTGCGGCACACAACCACTTACGAAAATAGAAGTCAAGGTCAACTAATATTTTAAAAAATCCACGTAAATCCTAATATAATCCGCTCCCTTAATAGTGAGCCAGAGCGAACATCCATGTGCCCTATGGGTACGCGATCCGCGTGAAATAAAATCTATTTTCTAATTAATCGGCCCTCTGTTTAATCGCGTTACGGGCCAGTTCATCGCAGCGTTCGTTCCACCGGTCTCCGGAATGTCCTTTGACTTTTTCTATTCTTACCCGATTTTTGTCCATCAAAGCCAGAAGGGATTTCCATAGATCCTGGTTGGCTACATCTTCCTTTTTGCTGTTTTTCCACCCGTTTTTTTGCCAGCGGCCTATCCAGTCCTCACGAAAGGCATTTACTATATAAGCACTATCTGAATATACCACCACATCCCAGCCACTAATCTTGAGTGCCCGCAGAGCTTCCACTACTGCAGTAAGCTCCATACGCTGATTGGTCGTAATCTCCTCTCCTCCAGAGATTTCTTTCGTCCTGTTGCCGTAAAAAAGCACCGCCCCCCATCCGCCTGGCCCAGGATTACCAGAGCAGGCTCCATCAGTATATATAGTTATCTCTTTCACTCTGATACTGACTCCTTCTTATGACGCGGATTAGTACTAACTACTTCTACTGCCTCAGTTAAAGCCACCAATATCGCCACATGTATGTTTTGATCCAGGGAAGCTGTTTTAACCAGAACTTCTCCCAGTTTACTGGTAGCATAGCGTGGGTTCAGTTGATTTAAGGCATAGGCTGCTATATCAGTGCGGCATTTTTCACACCGGCATATGCCTGGTTTCTGATCTAATACTGAATCCATAGCCTCCCATACCATTGATTCTACTACATTAATTATTTTCACCTTATGCACCACTCATTCGGAAAAGATTTAACCCCTTATGTTCACTACGGCTTTTGTAGCATTAATTGGGTTATTAATTAAATACTGCAAAAAGGTTAGAAAATCCTGCATTGACTAAAAAGAGATTAGAAGTAATAAATAAGAAATCCCCTTACGGGGATTAATCATACTAGTTGTGATTTTATATGCTTTCCGAAATCTTTTTCTCGGTACTCTCCGCTTGTTTAACATAACCACTAACATCACCATCCAATAATGCCTGGTTATCTTTCTGCCGTTCCTTGTTCAGGGAGCGAACCTGATCTTTTACCTTACTGTCGGTGGCGTACCACCCTGAACCCTTAAATACTATACCTACGTTCTTACTAATAATTCTTTCTGCTTTTCCTCCACAGGACGGACAGACCTTAAGGATGTCATCATTAAATTTCTGTAGTTTATCAAATTTCCCGCAATTCTCACATTCGTACTCGTATATAGGCATGTATTTTACACTCCTTAAATTATAACTGTGTTATAGCCTCGCTATTATATTTAATATTTTATTCCCTATTTGTCAATAAGCTATAGGGGCAAGTCAAGAACCGTCCCCACTGGCCTGTACAATTTTCTATCCGTAGAGATTACACCTGGCCGGGCAGACACATACGTCTGCCCCTACAATAGAGGCAATAACCGTCCTGGGCTACTATACTATTATATCAAGCCTTCAATTGTTTTGTAGGGGCGAACCCGTGTGTTCGCCCGCGGGTCGCCTCGAACAGTAATCATATACTCACCAAACTGAAGTAAACAATTAATGCCATAACTCCGTTCCATACTCCATGAGCCAGAGCGGAAACCAGGATACTACCGCTTTTTTCATATATATAGCAAAGTATTACACCCCCAGCACCCAGGGGAATGGCCCGCCATAAATCCAGGTGTACCAGTCCGAAGATAATACCGGCAATAATTGCACCCCAGAATGGTCCTACATAGCCACGAAAAACCGGATAAATCATCCCCCGGTAATATAATTCTTCTGATATCGGAGCCAGTAGCGCGCCTATTATCAACAGGACTATAAATCCACCCGGACTACTAACGGTACGCAGCATATCCTCAATTTGCTGCGGTTGAATATCAGGGTGGATTAGATTAATAATTACTCCAAGAGCAACGATAAAAATCAGCAGGAGACCGCCGCCCATCAATCCGTAGCGTAAATACTCCTTGCTGCTGACGTGCTTTATCCCCAGGTCACTAAGCCGGGCCCGGTTTACAACTATAGTAAAAAGCAGTA
>CAZAZH010000170.1:0-3343 GCA_964489585.1 uncultured Syntrophomonas sp. | reverse complement strand
GAACCCACCCACGACTGGATCACCGCCGCGCAATCTGGATTTAAAGTCCGGACGAGACATCAGGAGGGATAATTGCTAAAATTTATAGAGGGTATTACAATAGTTCGCAATCTTTTAATATTTTTTCGATGGATTCCCAAACTGAAAGAGCTGGATTTTCCCTGTAGTATCGATATCCTTTATATTGCTGCAACACCAGGCCGTTTTCCATATTTTTTTGCATGATAACCTTGGAGCGATTAATCGCTGCTATAACATCCGGTAGGGATATTTTCCCAAGCACTCTCTTGAAATTGGCCTCATGTTTATACTGATCAAGATTTTCAAAATTCTCATCATATGCTTTGTTTATAGGATCAAGATATTGCCGTCTATGTACCAGCGGAGCATTGCACTCCGCTTTGTGCAAAACCATCCATAATTCAAAAGTAAAATTACTATAACCAGGCTGGTATTTGATTTGTTTACCCAATTTAGAAGTACCTTTAAGTGAATCCAATGTTTTCATAAATTGTACCGTATGCGCTTCATCATTGCTTTCATAATCAAACACATGTATAATTTCAGTTTTTGTTAACACATTTATTGATTTGGCTCGTTTTATAGGATTCTGGATTTTGCTATCAATGGAAACCTTATGTTTAGCTGCTGGTTCTTTATTAATTTTCTCTTGCAGCCAATCAAAATACCACTTTTCAGTTTCACCCTCTACCGAAAAATAGTATTTTTGAGTGGTTTTCCTTATGGCCACTGTTACACCTCTTTTCTAATCATTTTGAAGGTTTTCAAAAATAGAGGTAAAATCAATGTCCTTAATAGCTCCATACCGGCTTATAAAATAATTTTTCATATAATCTTCATGTCTTCGTACACCTTTTTCACCGGAGGTACCAAAGTCAGATAGAGAATAAAGGATACTACAATGGGTGGTATCATCACGTTCCACAAATTTGATTTCATCCCGTCTAAAAAGATTAGAATTCAGGAAAATAGGGTTATGGGTATTAAAAACCAGCTGTGCGTTTTTGGTGTTAATGTCATCGTTATGAAAAATATTGATAATACTCATTAACGCCATAGGGTGAATCGAGGCATCAAATTCATCAACCACCAGGGTTCCTCCATTAAGCAAAGCGTAGATAACCAAAGGAAACATATTTACAAAACGAATCGTTCCATAAGATTCAAACACTTCGGCATCTATTAGTGTATTAGCATTTTTGCCGTCAAAAATGGAACAAAGTCTAGTTTCAGCATCGTCTTCAGGCACAATATAGCCTATTGCATTTGAATTAATGCCAAACATTCGAGCTGCTTCATTTACTGTTTTTTCGATATATACGGTCTGCTTTTTCGGTTCAGAAAACTTCTTAACCAAATGAAGTATATCTCCTCTATAGATTACCATAAATTTATCTTCTAGCCAGTTGCTGATAATATTGACCAGTTTTGCACTGAACATTGCTTTAAAGCCGCTCATCAAAAACAATTCCTCATTATTTAGATTACTTTTAGCCAGGGTAGTTGCCCCTACCACATTATCTTCAAATTCGTTTATCAAATAATCTTTAATAACTTCAAAATCGCCAAATTCCAGTGTACTATTTCTTGAAAAAACCATCTTTTTGTTAACAGCCAAACTTTCAGATAATATTCTACGTTCATAGTCGTATTCCAAAAAATTGCCAATATCAAGAGACAGTTGATATTCAAATAAAATATCACTATCAATAAATGTAATTGAGAACTCTACCGGTTTCTTTTCCGTGTTTGTATTATTAGGAATCAACTCCAAAACATTGACTGCAGCGTTGGGTATATTTCGGTTGCCATTATTACGAATATTTCCACGCAAAACAATGGTTTTAAATACTTCCATAGCCCCAATAATATTTGTTTTTCCCGATGCATTAGGACCATAAATTACGGCAGAACACAACCCCTTATATGCTTTTGTACCAATTTTATTATTTAAAATGCTATAATCAAGACCCTTTTGTTTCGGCGCAGGAATCATAGAAAAGACCATTTCATCTTTGAATGATTTGTAATTTTTAGCTTTAAATTCGAGCAGCATATCATCGCCCCCATTTTGCAATCATTTTGCAAATTCGCATTTATATTATATGGTATATTCTACCCTTATGCCAATAAAATTATACCGTTTTGCAACAAAACTGCAATATCATATTATTATTAAACAATCAAACCGCAAACAAAAAAGGGCCTAAGCCCTTTAATATCATTTTATTGGTAAAAGCGTATATGTAATTTGCATTGCGGTAAATTCATAAAATCACCGTCACTGGAACGGCACAGGGATCGTTCCCTACATTTCTTCATTATTGCATAGTTTTAGCATACTGCGCAGTACCAAATATGGATAATGGGAATCCGGTAAATGTTAGTTCAATTCCGAGGCTTAATGCAAACTGCATATCTAACCTGTTATTTATAAATGGTAATTTGTGTTTACAATAATTCAAAGCAGGGTACCTGTCAAGAACATAATACAACACACTAAAGTGAATATCTGATCGGTGAATGCAGCATTATTATACTTTGTGTAATTGTTGCGTCACTACGCACATACGTATATACTGTAAATACGTTGATTCCTTAAAGGAGGTGTAACCCTGAATGGCAATAGCTAAATCTTACAAGGTTTCTGTACAAAGAAGAAATCTGATAACACTCCCCAGTGAAATTAGGAAAAAACTGAATATTTCCGAAGGGGATGTGCTTGATGTGCGATTAGATGACAACAAAATTATTATTGAACCATATAAATTGGTCCCTTCGAGTCAAGCATATTTCTGGAGTGATAAGGTTCAGAAAGATATGTTGGAGGCTAAAGAGGACGTAAACGCTGGTAGGGTACGTGAATTTTCTAATATCGATGAGTTTTTGGAAGGTCTTCAAGATGACTAGGCGATTTCGGTCAACCCGCAAGTTTGAAAAGCAATTTACATCTCTTGATAAAAGTATCCGCAAACAAGCTATTAAGGCTATTGAGTTATTTGTGAAAGATCCTGCTCACCCTTCTCTTAGATTAAAAAAAGTAAAAGGTACTGACTGTTATTATGAGATATCCGTTAACATGTCGATAAGAATTATTATTGAAATCAAAAAGTCCTCGAACTCAGATCAAATAAACACATTTTACATTATTGGAAAACATGAAGATGTTTTTCCGCTCGATTAAAATATGTAACAGCAAGTATCGCACCGAGCGGCAATATTACTTACACCGAAATAGATAGGAGTAAAGAAAAATGTTTACCGGAAATACCGCCCGAAATTACGATAGTTGGTACGAAACTAAGCAGGGAAGATTTATTGA
>CAZAZH010000169.1:0-3386 GCA_964489585.1 uncultured Syntrophomonas sp. | reverse complement strand
GGGGTATCAGTTATAACCTGTACCAACCGGCCGGAATACCGGGAAAGGATTATAGGGAACTATATGCGCCAGTATTACGGTCCGGTAGAACTAATTATAATACTTAACCATAATGGGGCCAACCTGGGTGAATGGGAAGCATGGAGCCAATCTTATCCCAATGTAAGGGTGTATCAACTGGATGAGTCAGTTACCCTGGGAGAATGCCTTAATTTTGGGGTTAAACATGCCAGGTATGGTTATGTGGCCAAATTTGATGATGATGATTATTATGCTGGTCCTTATCTGCAACAAGCGGTAAATGCATTAAAGGCGACTGGGGCCGATATTGTTGGGAAATGCAGCATATTTGTATATTTCGAAGGTAGCGATACTCTGGCTATAGCTCATCAAGATCATGAAGAGCGCTTTACCGCTATGTTAGCCGGGGCGACTATGGTTATCAATAAAAGAGTATTTAACCGGGTACGCTTCAAACATATTAGCCAGGGTGAGGATACCGATTTCCAGCTTAATTGCAACCAGCAGGGGATCCGGATGTATTCTACCAACAAGTATAATTTTGCCTGTATCAGGCGGGCCCAGACAGATACCCATACCTGGCGGGTGGAGGAGAAAGAGTACTTGAGATTCTGCCAGGTAGTAGGTCAGGTGGATGATTTCCGAGAAGCGGTTACGGCTTACTAATATATCACGGGTATATCACGGGGACGGTCCTTTTGATATATGTGACCGCCTCTATTTTATATAAAGGATAGATAGGAATGAGTAATATTAAGAAAACCGATGATTCATTTCAAGTTAAAAGGGCTCTAATTACAGGAATAACCGGTCAGGATGGGTCTTATCTGGCCGAGTTTTTAATTAGCCGGGGTTATCAGGTACATGGGATTATACGCCGGACCTCAATATTTAATACTGATCGTATAGATCATATTTATCAGGACCCTCATCAGTCCAACCCACCTTTATATCTGCATTACGGTGATTTAACCGATGGCACCGGATTAAGAAGAATATTACAGCGGGTAAAACCGGATGAGGTATATAATCTGGCTGCCCAGTCTCATGTGAAGGTTTCTTTTGAACAACCAGAATATACGGCTGATACCGTAGCCATGGGAACCCTGCGTTTATTGGAGGCTTTGCGTGATTACATGGAAGTCTCCGGTAAAGAGGTACGCATGTACCAGGCCGCTTCTTCGGAGATGTTTGGAGCTTCCCCTCCTCCGCAAAACGAGTCAACTCCTTTTTATCCCCGTAGTCCCTATGCTGTATCAAAGGTAGCTGCGTACTGGTATGCTAAAAACTATCGTGAAGCTTATGGTATGTATGTGGCCAGTGGCATTCTATTTAATCACGAATCTCCCCGCCGGGGAGAAACTTTTGTCACTCGTAAAATAAGCCGGGCGGCTACCCGCATTAAAATGGGTCTACAGGATAGGCTTTATCTAGGGAACCTGGATGCCAAACGGGACTGGGGTTTTGCCGGGGATTATGTCCGGGCTATGTGGTTAATGCTGCAGCAGGATAAACCTGATGATTTTGTCATAGCCACCGGAGAATCCTATTCTGTGAGAAATTTCTTGGAGAAATGTTTTTCTTATTTAGATTTATCCTGGCAGGATTACGTTTCTATTGACCAGCGCTACTTCCGGCCCAGTGAAGTTGATTATCTCCAAGGAGATACGTCCCGAGCCCGGAATAGATTGGGTTGGGTCCCTCAAGTTAAATTTGATGAACTGGTTAAAATGATGGTGGATCATGACCTTAACCTGGCCCGGCAAGAAAAAATTCTGTTAGATGCAGGCCATAATAATAGCATTAGAGGTATTGCTTATGGATAAATGGAAGCAAAAGAACCGTCCCTGTGCTTCCATGGAAAAAAAGGCCAGGATTTATGTGGCGGGGCATCAGGGATTGGTAGGTTCAGCCATATTACGCCAACTTCAAGCTCAGGGTTACCAAAATATTATCGTCGTTCCTCGGGAAGATCTGGACCTGTTGGAGCAGGATACGGTTTTCCGCTTTTTTGCCTGGGAAAAACCCGAATACGTATTTCTAGCAGCGGCCAGGGTGGGAGGTATAGAAGCTAATCGCAGTATGCCAGCTCAGTTTATCCACGAAAACCTCTTAATCCAGAGTAATGTTATTAATGCTGCCTATCATCATGGGGTTAGGAAACTTCTTTTTTTAGGCTCTTCCTGTATATATCCTGCTCTTGCTCCACAACCACTAAGGGAGGAGTATCTCTTAAACGGACAGTTGGAAGAAACTAATGAGGCTTATGCCATAGCCAAGATTGCGGGAATAAAGATGTGCCAGGCTTATAACCAACAATACGGATGTAATTATATTTCCGTTATGCCCACTAACCTGTATGGGCCAGGTGATAATTTTGACCTTAATACTTCTCATGTTCTGCCTGCCTTGATTAGAAAATTCCATGAAGCTAAAATCAGGCAGGATGAAGAGGTGGTGGTTTGGGGTACGGGTAAACCCCGACGGGAGTTCCTCCATGTTGATGACCTGGCCCATGCTTGTATATTTCTTATGCATAAATACAACCAGCCAGAGATTATTAATATTGGTACCGGTAAAGATGTCAGCATTGCTGATTTGGCAGTACTGGTAAAAAATATTGTGGGCTATGAGGGTAAGATTGTTTATGACCATAGTAAACCTGACGGTACTCCCCGCAAATTACTGGATGTGAGCAAAATAACGACCCTGGGCTGGCAACCCCAAATAACCCTGAGACAGGGAATAGAGTCAACTTATCGCTGGTTTACACAGGGGTGACAGGGGACGGTTCCTCTGTCACCTTTAATAAAGGTGACAGAGGAACCGTCCCCTGTCACCCCATAGGAGGTTTGTTATGTGATTAAAGTTAAGCTTAGTACCGATTTTCCTTATGAACCCATAATACGCCAAACCCCGGGACGTCGTGGCATCTGGGGTGACTGCCAATTTTATATTAATAGCCCGGTGGATGAATGTGATTACTGGGTGGTATATAATGGAGTATCCCGACCCGAGACTGCCTATTGCCCCCCTCAGAACACTATTCTCATAACCGGAGAACCACCCAGTATAATGGACTATCCAGTCAGTTACACCCGGCAATTTGCCCGGGTGGTTACCTGTCATAGTCATATATCCCATCCCCGTTTGATACTGAACCAGACCGGGCTTAGCTGGCATACCGGCAGGGTGCTGGTAAATGTTAAAAATTGCCAGAGCATTATAAATCGGGACTACGATGACTTTAAAGATATGCATTCTTTACCCAAGAGCAAGCTCATGTCGGTTATTACTTCCAGTAAAGATTTTACCGAGGGACATCAAAAAAGGCTTAATTTTGTGAGACGGCTAAAGGATTATTT
>CAZAZH010000168.1:0-3416 GCA_964489585.1 uncultured Syntrophomonas sp. | reverse complement strand
AATGCAATAGCCATGTGGAACCACCAGAGAATACGGTGCCACATCAGTGCGGAATCAACTGTCATACCACCAAACATACTAGCGAAAACCCATCCAATAGGGGATGCTAACTGTTCGTAAGCAATTTGATCAAATGTGGTTGACATTTGGATTTGAGCAGCTATTCTTAAACCTTCTATAAAGTAACCGGTAAGCAGTATAACGAAAATTAAAAGAATCATCCATCCATCTTCGGCCCGGGTGTCATTCAGGCGATCCGGTTTCTGTATATATCTGATTGCAGCCAAAACGATGATGCCAATTAAGGCCATTAATCCAAGTATATCAACTACAGCAGAAAAACCAATATAAGAGGATCCTTCAATATGCGGAAAACCAAGCCAGAAGTGGGAAGCATCCACACCTGCGGCTAAGGCCAATACCAGAAATCCCCAGAATAGAAAAGCGTGCATCCAGCCTGCAAGTGGTTTACGAATAACTCTAGCCTGAGCAAAGCTGAATACAAACCAGGACCAAATACGGGCACCAACTTTGTCATTCCGGTGTAATTCTCCCTTGGCCAGCATCCATACCCTTGCTCTCTCATAAAAACCATAGAGGAAAATTCCTATAGGGATAAACATTATAAGATAAATGAGCCATTCGTAGGGAACATTAGCCCCGACCACCCTCATAGGGACGTCATAACCGCCTTCTAATGGTGTAAAGCCATAAATCATTAATTCTTTCCCTCCTCAATAACACTATGAGGTAATTTACTGGATATACAAAATGTATATCCAGTAAACACCATCTCCGACGGAGGCCAACTACTTCTTCAGTTCAGCTACCAGAAGAGGAATAACCTTGAACAAGTCGCCGACAACACCAAAATCAGATACATTAAATATCGGAGCCTCAGTATCAGTATTTATTGAAGCTATGAATTTGGAAGAAGACATTCCAGCCAGATGCTGGATAGCTCCGGAAATGCCAGCGGCAATATACAGGTTGGGGTTAACGACCTTACCGGTCTGCCCTACCTGGAGTTCATGACCTAACCAACCAGAGTCGATGGATGCACGAGAGCCACCAACTGCTGCACCGAGCAGGTCAGCTAATTCTTCAACCAGCTTAATACCATCAGGACCTTTACATCCACGGCCACCGGATACTACTACGGCAGCTTCGTTCAGTTCAGGACGAGCGGAAACAGTAGCCTTAAATTCTTTTACCGTCTGATATACATCAGCAGCAGTAGCGGCTACAGCAGGTTCTACAACCGCACCGGCGCCAGCTCCCTCGGCAACTTCAAATACACCAGGACGAATGGTGGCCAGTATCGGGCTGGTAGTAACTTCTACCTTGGCTAAAGCTTTACCAGCATAAATAGCTCTGGTAAATACGCCCTTACCTGCACTAATTTCAGCACCAATGGCGTCAGTTGCCAGACCTGCTTCTAATTTCTGAGCCAGTCTGGAAGCAAAATCTCTGCCATTAAAACTGTGGGCAAATAAAATTGCATTGGGCTGAAATTCATTAATCATAGCCACCATTTGGGCTACAAAAGCTCCGGTGTTATATTCGGCAAATACATCATCTTCAACTGCATATACTTTTTCTGCACCGAATTTGGCAAATTCTGGAGCCAGCGCTTTAACGCCTTTACCAAAAACAACGGCACTTACTTCATCGCCGAATTTTTTAGCTTCTGAGAGCATCTCAAAAGTTACTTTACGGATATTACCATCTCTTTGTTCTACAAATACCCATGTTCCTGCCATCAATTACCCTCCTTATATATAAGTAAATAATTATAAATAATTATTTCACTTCGACTTTTACAGTGTTCTTCATCCAGTCTCCAAGTTTCGCTGCCATTACTTCGGGTTCATCTTCAATCTTGATTCCAGCTGCCTTGGCTGCGGGGAGTGAATATTCAACAATGGTTACCTTATTATCGGCTGCTGCAGCAGCAACAGTGGCAACCGGTTTCTTCTTGGCCTGCATAATACCCTTCATGGAAGGATAACGGGGTTCATTCCAGCTTACCTGGCTGGAGATAACTGCTGGTATGCTAACTTCAGTTACCTGAGTTCCGCCATCAGCTTCACTGGATGCTACGGCCTTGCCACCGGCTACATCCAAACTGGTTATAACGTTAATATGGGGTAGGCCAAGAATCTCGGCAATACGGGTAGGAACCTGTGAAGATCCATCATCAGCGGCAACATGGCCTGCCAATACTAAATCAGGATTCTCGTCTTTAATAGCAGCAGCTAAAGCAACTGCTCTGGCATATTCATCGGCACCCGCATCCTGGGTAACGAGAATGCCTCTGTCAGCGCCCATAGCCAGGGCAGTGCGGATAGCATCCATAGCCTTGTCAGAACCGGCTGAAAGTATAACTATTTCTTTGGCTACGCCCTTTTCCTTTAACTGGATAGCACCTTCAACTGCAACTTCATCATACGGATTGATAATCAGATTAATACCTGCATCTGCAATTTTGCCATCCTTTAACTCGATTTTGGCTTCTGTGTCAAATGTCTGCTTAACACATACTAGAACCTTCAAGTTCATTCCTCCTTTTCAACTAAATAATAATTTTTTCTTGTGCTGAACCGATAAGATAACACCGATAAGCAAAAGTAGCTCTCTTCATCACCCCCATGATCAAGATCTATATATTTTTGCCCACGGCAACATTACCTGCCAGGGTTAAAAATATAATTTACGCAGTTAATAAATAGGCATATCAATAATAACGTTCGATATCGATATGATTTTTCCTGCTTTTTTGGGCTAATTGATAAAATTTTGTGAAACCCATCGGAAAACTATGTTTTTTGATAGAAAAACGTGGCAATTGATTGTAACCCTAATTCCCGCGATTGAAAAATTTGTTCTGTACTTCCTATAAAAAGTACACCTCGGGGTCGCAAAGCATCGCAGAATTTGCGGTATAGTTTCTGTTTGCTCTCTTCCGTAAAATAGATAACCACATTTCTGCAAAGGATAAGGTCAAAGCCCCGAGCGAAGGTGTCTTTCAATAGATCCTGTTGTTGAAAACGAATCATTTGCTTTATATTATTATTTATTTGGTAGTAATTACCTTCGGCTTTAAAATATTTTTTAAGATATGCAGGTGGCATTGATTGTATTGCCTTTTGCGAATAAATACCCATACCTGCTTTTTCCAGGACCTCATTGTCAATATCGGTAGCCAGGATGGGCTCGCTTAAGCTAATATGTCTCTCATTACACATCATCGCCAATGAATAAGCTTCCTCACCAGTAGAGCAACCGGCACTCCATATTTTTAATGCCTTGTTGTCTTTAAGCAATTCCGGAATAATTTGCTTCTCCAATATCTCCCAGTGATTGGAATTACGAAAGAATTCAGATACATTTATAGTAATATGGTCAAGAAATTT
>CAZAZH010000167.1:0-3418 GCA_964489585.1 uncultured Syntrophomonas sp. | reverse complement strand
AACTTCTTTTCCTGGAAGCGGAAGACCCCGACAAAGATATTTCGATTTATATTAACAGCCCGGGAGGCTCAATCAGTGCAGGCATGGCTATTTTTGATACTATGCAGTATATCAGGCCCGATGTTTCCACCATCTGCGTAGGTATGGCTGCCAGTATGGGCGCGTTTCTTCTAGCTGCCGGGCAGAAAGGTAAGAGGTTTGCTCTACCTAATGCGGAAGTAATGATTCACCAGCCTTTGGGTGGCATGCAGGGTCAGGCCACTGATATTGAGATTCACGCCCGCAGACTTATAGCCATGAAAGAATCCTTAAATCGTATACTGGCTGAAAGAACCGGCCAGAAACTGGAGAAAATTCAAAAAGACGTGGAAAGAGATTATTTTATGACTGCTAAAGAAGCCATGGAATATGGTATTATAGATGAGGTTATAAGCCACCCTAAGAAAGCTGGTAAGAAATAGCCTTTTCCGTTAAGAGAGAGGTGAAAGTAATATGAAATATGGGGATGACAAAGGGCAGTTGAAGTGTTCATTTTGTGGTAAAACTCAGGATCAAGTAAAAAAACTAGTTGCCGGTCCCGGAGTTTATATCTGTGACGAGTGTATTGAACTGTGTAATGAAATAATTGAAGAGGAACTGGCCGATGATCTGGGTTTTGAACTGGGGGATATTCCGAAACCCCAGGAAATCAGAGAAATTTTAGACGACTATGTAATTGGTCAGGACCGGGCTAAAAAATCCCTGGCAGTAGCTGTATATAATCATTACAAGAGAATAAATTTGGGCATGAAGCTTGATGACGTGGAACTGCAGAAGAGCAATATAATGATGTTAGGTCCTACGGGAAGTGGTAAAACATTACTGGCCCAGACTCTGGCCCGTATTCTTAATGTACCATTTGCCATAGCTGACGCTACCTCTCTTACTGAAGCTGGTTACGTAGGCGAGGATGTAGAAAACATCTTGCTCAAGCTTATCCAGGCAGCTGACTATGATATAGAAAAAGCTGAAAAGGGTATTGTATATATTGATGAGATTGATAAAATTGCCCGCAAGACGGATAATCCCAGCATTACCCGGGATGTATCCGGTGAAGGTGTACAACAGGCTCTATTAAAAATACTGGAGGGTACGGTAGCCAGTGTACCACCCCAGGGTGGTCGCAAACATCCCCACCAGGAATTTATCCAAATAGACACCAGTAATATCCTATTTATTTGCGGTGGTGCTTTTGAAGGGATAGATAAGATTATCCAAAACCGAGTAGGCGAGAAGGTTATGGGCTTTGGCGCCGACATTAAAAAACGGGAAGAAAAAGAAATCGGAGAAATCCTTAATATGATTCTTCCCCAGGATCTATTAAGATACGGACTTATACCGGAGTTTGTAGGTCGGGTACCCATAATTGTTACCCTGGAAGCTTTGGACATTGATGCCCTGATAAAGATTTTAACGGAACCGAAAAATGCTCTGGTAAAACAATATAAGAAGCTGTTTGAACTTGACGGTGTGGATTTGGAATTCATGGATGATGCCATGCAGGCCATTGCCGACGAAGCCCTGCGTAGAAATACCGGTGCCCGTGGTTTGCGTGCCATAATTGAAGATATTATGCTGGAAGTAATGTATGAAGTGCCGTCGCGCATTGATATTACCAAGGTAGTTATTACCAGAGACGTAGTGGAAAAGAAAGAGGATCCTCTGCTGGTTACGGTAGATGCCCGACGTAAAGTAAATTAGACGAGTTTTAACTTTAATAATAAGGACACTAAATAGGAAAAGGTAGCGTAAGCTACCTTTTTTTACTTAACCGGAAACATAATCCTTGAATAGCGCTTGGGGAATAATAAGTTAGAGCATTTCAAGGAAGGGAAAAATGATAAATGACTAGTTTTTTTATTAAATATGGCGGCATATTGTATTTGATACAGCTTTTTTTTGCAATAATTATCGGAATGTATTTCTGGAATTTGTTAAAAGGACAGCAGAGTAGAAAAAGCGTAGTAATAAGGGAGTCAGAAAAAGAAACCCGTAAACTAAAACAGATGCGCAACATCAGGTTAACTGAACCGCTCTCCAGCCTTACCCGTCCGACTACTATGGATGATGTGGTAGGTCAACCTGAGGGTATTGATATACTTAGATCAGCTCTTTGTAATTATAACCCCCAGCATGTAATAATTTATGGACCTCCCGGGGTAGGAAAAACTGCTGCCGCCCGCCTGGTCTTGGAGGAAGCCAAAAAAAACAGCCTTTCACCTTTTACCAAAGAAGCTAAATTTGTAGAAGTTGACGCTACCATCACCAGATTTGATGAACGTAATATTGCCGATCCCCTGATTGGTTCGGTGCATGATCCTATATATCAAGGTGCCGGTTCAATGGGCTCGGCGGGGATTCCCCAGCCTAAACCAGGGGCATGTACCAAAGCCCATGGAGGTATACTCTTTATTGATGAAATAGGTGAGTTGCACCCGACTCAAATGAATAAACTGCTCAAAGTATTAGAAGACCGCAAAGTCATGCTGGAAAGCGCTTATTATAATGAAAACGATAAAAATATTCCCATTCATATTCATGATATATTTAACAATGGTTTACCGGCCGATTTTAGATTAGTAGGTGCAACTACCCGAATGCCGGATGAACTTCCCCCAGCTTTACGTTCGCGTTGTATGGAAGTATTCTTTTCCCCTCTGGATAAAGAAGATATAAAAATAATTACCCTTAACGCAACCGAAAAAATAAAGTGTGAATTAACTCCGGAAGCATTAGAGGATATTACCCGCTATGCCACTAATGGCAGGGAAGCGGTTAATATGGTACAACTAGCCGCTGGTATCGCTCAGGTTAACAAGAGTAGTATTATAAATAAATCCCTAATTGAAAAGGTGGTAAATAATGGTCGCTTTGCCCCCCGGTTAGAAACTAAACCAGGCAAAGAACCCATAATTGGAACGGTCAACGGCCTGGCCGTATACGGGGCTAATGTAGGGACCCTTATTGAGGTTGAAGCAGCCAGTATCCCAGTAGCCAGGGGAAAGGGTAAGTGGACCGTAACCGGTGTGGTAGAAGAGGAACAAGTGGGTGGCAATGAGCGTAAATTTATCCGCAAGAGTATGGCCCGGGGTGCGGTGGAAAATGTATTAACCGTATTGCGTTCACAGTTTAAACTTAATATAGATGACTTTGACATCCATCTTAACTTTCCCGGTGGTATTCCGGTTGATGGGCCATCAGCCGGGGTCAGTATGGCTACTGCTATATATTCCAGTATTCTGGGGCGAGCTGTTGATAATATGGTAGCTATGACCGGAGAAGTATCAGTTCATGGTAAGGTAAAGCCGGTAGGTGGGGTTATTAGCAAGGTGGACGCAGCCCGCAAGGCCGGATTAAAAAGAGTATTTATACCTGGTGA
>CAZAZH010000166.1:0-3436 GCA_964489585.1 uncultured Syntrophomonas sp. | reverse complement strand
GCTCCAATAATAATGATATTCCAATTGCGATCCAGTCCCAGAATCTTCATCAGGTGTCCATAGAGCTCTTCTACCTTATAGCCTACTCCCCGGGTGCCAAATTCTCCAAAGTAAGCCAGGTCTTTACGTACCTGAGCAGAACTTACCCCTACACCCTGAGCAATCTCTCCCGAGGAAATAGTCTCTACCCCCTCACCCATAAGTTGATGCAGATAGCGGGAATAGATGGAGAGCCTCATTACCGTAGCTTCAGGAATTTTATATACTTTCAAATCCCTTACTCCTTTATATTAATATCTCCCTTTATATTACCACCTTGTGAAAAAATGCGCGACAATATAAGGTATAAAAATATTACTATTTTCTATAGTATGTTACCTATAGCACGGTTATCCCTTATTATACTAATAGTGTTAGCAATTTGTAAATAAGAATTGCCACCAGTGCAGATGAAGGAATGGTAACGAACCAGGCGATAACTATCTGGCGAGCTATATTCCAGCGGACTCCTTTTAACCTTTTGGCTGCTCCTACACCCATTATAGAAGAAGACACCACATGGGTAGTACTAACAGGAGCACCGAAGTGGCTGGCTGAAAAAATCACCAGTGCCGAAGTAAAATCTGCGGCGAATCCATTTATAGGTTCAATACGAAAGATTTTCCCGCCCATAGTACGGATAATACGCCATCCACCTACTGCAGTACCGGCAGCCATGGCTCCGGCACAGGCTACTTTAACCCAGAGAGGAACCTGGAAGGTGCTGATGAGGCTGCTGCTGACCAGTATCATAGTAATTATACCCATAGTCTTTTGGGCATCATTGGAACCATGTGCAAATGAGGCCATACAGGCAGAAACTACCTGTAGCTTGCGAAACTTGTTATTAATCCGTGAAGGTGAGGTTCCCTTAAATAGCCAGAAAAGAAGGGTCATGACCAGGCTTCCGGCAACCAGTCCTACTATTGGAGCAATAATAAGGCCGGTTAAAATTACTAAAAAACCGTGCCAGTTAACAAAACTGGCACCAAAACCCGCAATTACGCCCCCTATTAAGCCTCCGATCAGGGCATGGGAGGAACTGCTGGGGATACCGAAACGCCAGGTAAACAGATTCCAAAATATGGCGGCTGTCAGTGCGCTGATAAGTACTATCGGGGTAACCATACCAGGGGCAACTATATTCTTACCTATGGTTTCGGCTACTGCCGTACCACTCATAGCTCCTAGAAAATTCAAGGTGGCGGCAATAATAATAGCGGTGCGGGGGGAAAGGGCTTTGGTGGAAACAGATGTGGCTATCGCATTGGCGGTGTCATGAAAACCATTAACATAGTCAAAAGCCAGTGCTAGAAGTACGACTACAACGATTATCCCAATACTATACATACTTAATAGCTACTCCCTTTAAAATGTTGCTGACATTTTCACAATAATCTAATGTAGTTTCGAGATGTTCGTATATTTCTTTCCATTTGATAATGTCAATAACATTCTGGGTGTTTTCAAAAAGAAGAGCTATACCGGCGCGGTAGAGGTAGTCTCCTTCGTGCTCGAAAGACCTGATTTTTTCACATGAGTCAATTATTTCATTGCTTTTGCTCCTTACGTCAGGCAATTTTTCTACAGCATTCTTTATTTCCTGGGAAGCCTCCTCCAATACCTGAACCAGTTTTAAAACATAACCTTCTTTAGGCTGTCCCACTTTGTATATTACTATCTTTTCCATGGTACCCTGGATATGATCCACAATATTATTTAATTCGCGGGATAACAACAAGATATCCTCCCGGTCAAAAGGAGTAATGAATGAGTTGTTTATCCGCTTCATAACTTCCGATAGAATAAGATCGCCCCGTTCTTCCACTTCGTTTATCTTATCCAGGTTAGTAGTGGGATCACTGCGGTTTTCCACAAAGCTTTTTAAAATAAGAGAGGCTTCACATATAGCATCAGCTAAATCGTTAAAGTATTTAAAAAACCTGTCATCACGTGGCTTTAGTCTGAAAGACAAGCCATATACCTCCTTGTATTGTATACAAGATACCTTTTTATTAATTATAACATTTATTAAGTTTATCCCTGTGTTAAGAATGTGTTAATAATAGCTTAAGTAGTTATTAAATATCGGCGAGCACGATCAAGGATATAAAATGACCCTGCCACCAGCAAGTATTCTTCCGCCCCCAGCAGGCTAATTCCAGTTTTTACGGCCTCTTCTATGTCTTCCTTTACCCATACTTCTTTATCCGGATATAGTAACCGCCATTGTTCTGCTACCCGCTGCCAGTGTAACCCGCGCTGACTCTCAGGTCTGGTAACTACACACGCCCGGCAATCGCCGCCCAGTTCTTTTAAAATAGCCATGCTATCCTTATCATCCAGCATTCCGCAAACCATTATGCGTTGTTTTTGGGGAAAAAGATTATTAAGCGAACTGGCCAGCGCTCTGGCTGCCTGGGGATTGTGGGCTACATCCAGGATAATGGGAGGATTACTGCTAATTAGTTCCATCCGTCCGGGATGTTTTAAAGTAGGTAGCGCGTTCACGATATGTTCGTTCTTAATATTATAACCTTGCTGTTTGAGTATCATTAATGAGGTCAAGGCTACTGCCAGGTTTTGCAGTTGAAAATCTCCCAGAAGGGAGAAGTACGCCTGGTCTATCTCCAGTCCGGGACATCTAATCTCCATTACCTGCCCATCAATGGCGGGATTACACCGGTACTTAACCTGGCATAGAGAAGCTGGGAAAAGGCTGGAACCCTGGCTGTCAGCTTTATCTTGTATAACCTGTCGTGCTATAGCATCCATTTCACCAACTACCACCGGCACTCTGGGCTTAATAATCCCGGCTTTATTTAAGGCTATCTCTATAAGGCTGTTCCCCAGGTAGGACTGGTGATCGTAATCAATACCAGTAATAATAGATAATAGCGGTGACACCACGTTGGTGGAGTCGTAAAGCCCTCCCATACCCGTCTCTAGCACAGCTATATCCACCTTACTATCCTTAAAATACTGGAAGGCAATAGCAGTAAGTAATTCGAATTCAGTAACCCGGTCGCAACCCTGCCTGGACAGCTTTTCCAGGTCCCCTTCTATTTTATGCAAATAATCTAGCAGTACATGCTCTTCTATTTCCTGGTTATTAACACTAAACCTTTCCCTATAAGAGTGAATATGGGGCGAGATAAAACGCCCCACACGATATCCAGCTTGATGCAAGACAGTAGAAATTATCAATGCCACTGAACCTTTACCGTTGGTGCCGGCAATGTGAATACAGGGATAGTCTTGCTCTGGATTACCCATAAATCTTAATAAGGTTTTAATGCGCTCAAGCCCGGGTATGAGCCCGGGCTTGCTAATACTGGCCAGATATTGGGCTAAGCTTGTTTCAAAATCTCTAGACGTTGTAGAATACCCTCTTTCC
>CAZAZH010000165.1:0-3448 GCA_964489585.1 uncultured Syntrophomonas sp. | reverse complement strand
ACGTATTAATAATACCATAAGACTGCAACGCTTTCTGTTTTTAATATAAAATAAGTACTAACCAAAGTTTTCTTTGTAAGTAATGCCTAATTTATAACTTAAGTATTGTATAGAGTGAGGGGGGGCGGGCATAAAGTCGTCGGTCGTCAGGTGTCCAACTTCAGATATTAGCCATTACGGGTAAGAAAAGGTACCAGCAAGAGTTTGAAGGGGCAAACCCCTGCCGCTAGCGGCGATAAGCTACCCGGCACCCACGTTACCTGCAATTTCTATGAACAACTGTACCAGATTGGCATCAAACTGAATCCCCGCATATTTTTTTAACTCACCAACCGCCTGCTCGTGGCTCATGGCCTGACGATAAGGGCGATCACTGGTCATAGCATCATAGGCGTCCGCTATAGCCAGAATACGACACTCCAAAGGTATATCTTCACCCTTGATTCCCAACGGATAGCCCTTGCCGTTCCACCATTCATGGTGTTTAAGAATCCAGTCCGCAATTAGAACTAATTCTGGTGCTGATAGGGCAATACGATGACCAATTTCGCAATGCCGTTGCATTACAGAGTATTCTACTTTACTCAGGGACCCCTTTTTAAACAAAATGGAGTCTGGTACCCCTACCTTACCTATATCGTGAAACTGTGCCAGCAGGCGCAGGTCATTTATAGTCCTTTCCGAAAGTTCGAGCGCCCGGGCCATTTTAACCACTAGTACCTGTAAACGGTCAGCATGCCCTTCAGTAATGAAATCTCGAGCCTCCAGAGCCCGCATCATGGTCTGTACAATCGAGCTACGGGCACTCAAGCGGCTATGTAATTTTTCACGGTACATATTATTATCAGCTTCTTCAAAAATACTGCTCATAGTAGTTTCAGGTGAAGTGCGTACTGCATAACCTACAGATATACTCAAAGGCAGATCGGTAGTATACTGGTTATACTCCTTTACCTTTTGTCTAATGCGGGTTAACGAAAGTTTTACTGTATCTTCAGAGGTTTGAGGAAGAAGTATAGCAAATTCGTCCCCCCCTACCCGGGCTACTATATCATTTTTCCGGAAACACTGGTTAATGAGATTTGCTACAGTTTTAAGTAGTTGATCACCTTTGTCATGACCCAGGGTATCATTTACTATTTTTAATCCATCTACATCGCACATTACTAATCCTATGGGGTCGAACTCACCATTCTCCATTAAACTCATTTGTTTTTCAAAGTAGTGGCGGTTGTATAAGCTGGTAAGCGCATCATGGGTACTCAAGTAGCGCAGTCGTCCTTCGGCTTCCTTTCTTTCAGTTATATCTCGACCTGCTGACTGGTAATCAACCAATAAACCTTTTTCATTATACAAAGCACGGTGAGTCCATTGCTGCCAGCGTATTTCTCCATCCAAGACAACCCGGTGTTCAATGGTAGTAACCGGGTTTCTATAGCTTAAGCGGGCAATTTCACTCTCAACTACAGGCAGGTCTTCTTCAAAAAAACTGGTCCGGAAATCTTTTCCCAGCAATTCCCGGCGTTCTTTGCCAAAGTAACGACAATAAGTTTCATTTACAAAGGTAAGTTCACCACCTGGTAAAAAGCGACAGATAAGTTCCGTTTGGTCTTCCACAATGCCGCGGTAACGGGCTTCACTAATGGCCAAGGCTTCTTCAAACATCTTACGATTGGTAATATCAAGAAGAGAGGTAACACTTTGGCTAGTTTCCGGGATCATAGCAATAGTAAGCATTATGTCCTTTACTTCCCCATCCCGGGACCGGAGCTTAAACTCGTAGTTCCTTGGAGCCATATCCGGAGATTCCCTTCGTCTTTTATGATAGCTAATCATGCGCTCATGATCCCCAGGGTCAACGAACGTAAGCCATTTTATTTTGCCTTCAACTTCTTCTTTACTGTAGCCCACTAATCTTTCCATTTCGCTATTCATCAGCGAAACAATAGTATCTTCTTCAATAATAATAGTAGCCGTACCGGTAGTTTCGAAAATAGTCCGGTAAAGGTTTTCTGACTGGCGCAATGCCTCTTCTGCCTGCTTGCGCTCACTAATATCATGTACTATCCCCTTGAAACCCACTACCCTCATATGGTCCTTGATAGGTAATACGGTAGTTTCAACAAACAGGTTCGTACCATCTTTTTTTAATACCTGCCAATCCAATTCCTTTACTCGCTGACCAGTTTTATATACCCGGTTAAAGGCCTCGTATACCTTGCGCTGGTTTTTTCCATCCATAATCAGTCGGTAGCTTTGATCCTCTAATTCATCGGCTGAGTAACCCAGCACTTTTATTAACCAGGGATTAAAAAAGGTAAAATTACCGGCCAGGTCAACTTCAAAGTATCCGTCTTCAATAGTCTCAATTATGTTACGGTATTTTTCTTCACTATCCTGCAAAGCTTGCTGAGCTTTACGGTTTTCAGTAATATTGCGGAGAGAGGCGATAGCACCAATTAACTGTCCGCTGCGATCGTACAGCGGCGAACTCTTTCCAGAAATATATGTTTCACCGTTACCAATCTGAGGACAAATGTTTTCCCCATAAAAAATTCCCTTATCCTGTTTCAGAAACAAATATTGTTCCTCATCGTAATCACTGTGACCAAGAGCCAGGTCGATTAACACGGGTCTGCGCGTCCCATAAAAAATAAGGGCATATTCCCGGTTGCCTTTACCCAGCATTTCCCTGGTTCTAACCCCAGTCAGCTCTTCCATAGCCCGGTTCCACATTACTACCTTACCTTCAGCATCAACCACAAAGGTAGGATCAGGTAGGAAATTAAATATGGCCTCCAATTGTTGGTGAGCATTGGCCAGTGCCTCTTTATTAGCCTCGGATTCGTCCAGTTGCTGCCGTAATTCCTCTTCGGCAGCGGTAAGCTGTTCATTGGCAGCAATAAGCTGTTCATTGGCAGCGGTAAGCTGTTCATTAACAGCCGTAAGCTCTTCCTGGATGTTCTGTAATTCTTCATTGCTATTCTTCAAAGCCTTTTCCGTCCGGCGCTGCTCTGTAATATCCTCAGCCAGAACCATTTCTCCCCTGCTGATACCATCTTCAATTATGGGTGCTACATTTAAACGAAATACGCGCTCGGAACCATCTTTATGTAGTGCCGTAGCATGATAACTATCTGGTTTTTGCTCTTTAAGCCTGCGAACAAACTCGGTCTTCAGGTAGGCACGGTAACGTTCCGGCACAAAATCCCAGATGGTCATAGCTATTGCTTCTTCGGATTTGTACCCTAGCACATCAAGGCTTTTTTGATTGGCAAAAGTAATCTTACCCTCCAGGTCATAAGTATAAAATAATTCGTTCATGTTATCTATTAATGTATTCAGATAAGCTACTTGTTTTTGGGCAGTAATTTTACCTCTTACTAATCGCTCTTCATCTTTTTTACGCTGGCTAATATCATAAATAAAAAAGTACAAATAACCGGGA
>CAZAZH010000164.1:0-3471 GCA_964489585.1 uncultured Syntrophomonas sp. | reverse complement strand
AGTCAGGCCGTCGGTACTTTTTACCGGTGAGGCATTATCTTGCGATAGACTTCTTACTGGTAACAATTCCGGTGAGCATTTTACTGCCATATGGCTTCTTTTCACTTTTGCTACCGATTGCGGCCTTCTTTTTTGGTACACGGCAGTATAAAGATGCCGGCTGGAAGATTAATGGAGATCAACTACTGGTTCGTTCCCGTATGTTTGGTCGTATTACGATCCTGGTGAAACGGCAGCGGATACAATCTTTGCAACTGCGTCAGAATCCGCTGCAAAGACGTAAAGGCTTACATGCCTTTTCTATGCTGGTGGCCTCGAGTCTGGGGGGGATGAGTATGGGTTTGAATGGGATCGATGAACAGGGCAGTGTAAAGATTATAGATTGGGTTTATCCTCGCAATGCAAAGAAAAATACGGGCTCGGTCATCTTGTTTCCTTAATAAATGATTTAGTTATTGTCTACAAGTGGTAATTACCTTACACTGACGGGGACCATAATTAGTCCCCGTCAGCGCATTTTTCATCTTATGCCTATTTTATTAATTCTTCCAGGCGGGTCTTAATGTAGTCCTTGAGCTCAATTTCTCCAATATAGGCAGTGTCTTTGGAGTCATCAGGTTTAACTTTAAAAAAGTTTACTACCAGCTTGTTTCCCTTAATAAGGTATTCGTCAAAATGCAAAGGAGAGAAAAACACTTCGATTTCATCATATTTATCACTTCCCGGTAAATGCTTAAGTTCATCTACCAGGGAGTCTACGTTTAAAACCTTTAGTGGTTGGGCCATCTTGTCGGTGATGGTCAGGTCTTCCATCATCCACATATTATTGCTCCAAAAACGCCCTTCGCTTTTTGTCATATGGGAGAGTCGTTCCCGATTGGTGATAGCGCTTAATACTTTACGAACCGATTCAGCATCAAACTCGCTGTCATAACAAAGACTTATACCAGGCATAGCAGCAAATTCAGTAAGGTATTTTTCCGAAACCTTTTCTTTGTCCTTGCAAGCATGCCAGAAATAGAGCATTGCTTCGATTTCCTGCAAATTTAGTTTGACCTTGGTTAGCATTGTTCATGCTCCTTTCATTATCCATTGTAATTTAATAAAACTATTTTACCCCTATAAAATCGGCAATATAAGTCTACAAATAAAGGAATTTTGCAGCAGGAAAGTTCTAACCGGTTTGAACCGCAGGTCTTGGACAATCTTACCTTACCCTTTTTTTCACAATTTTAAACTGCTTGACATTATGGTCCCCGCGAAATATTATTAGGATAAAGATTATGAGCATATGTTCATTACAAAATAATAAATACTTTACAAGATGTACTAACCGAAAATGCTCCCAGATTGTAAGATACTCCGAAAGGTGGTGAAGAGATGTCCAAAAAAATTGCTATATGCTCCAGCGGCTCGTCCCCATCATCTTCGGTAGATGGACGTTTTGGACGTTGTAACTGTTTTATGCTCTGGGACTCAGAAACCAAGCAATATAAGGCGTTATCCAATATTGGCCCTGAGGCGGCTCACGGGGCAGGCACTGGAGCAGTTCAGGAGCTAATACGTAATAATGTAGAAATCGTTATTTCTCAGCGGGTAGGCCCAAAAGCCTTTGTGGCTTTGCAGGCAGCCGGGATAAAAATATTTGCCGGTGGTACTGACAAAACGGTTGAAGCAACCTTGCAAAGCTATGAAGCCGGCGAGTTACAAGAGTTATCGGCTCCAAATAATTAGTTTACTTATATTTCAGACAAAATACATTTAGTGGAGGTATTTATCATGTTAATAGCCATTCCTAAAGAAGGAAATGCAGTATGTCCCCATTTTGGGCATTGTGAAGAATTTACCCTTTATGATACGGATACCAAGGTGTTGAAATCAGTGGCAAACCCCGGACACCAGCCTGGTTTCTTACCTGGTTTCTTGAAGGAACTGGGTACTGAGTTGGTTATAGCCGGTGGCATGGGCGGCAGGGCTCAGGAGCTTTTTGCCCAACAGGGTATTGAGTTGATTGTTGGGGTATCAGGTGTGGTTGAGGATGTTATTGCTCTATTTGAAAAGGGTGAGTTAGTTAGCAGTGGAGAAGTATGTTCTGAGCATGCCCATGCGGGAGATTGCCATAGTTAATAAGGTTAAGAAAGGGAGTTAATCATGCAAATCGCAGTAGCCAGTGGCAAAGGTGGTACCGGTAAAACTTTAGTCAGTACTTGTCTGCTACGGGTTCTGGGTGATAATAATTCGGTGTTAATCGATACTGATGTGGAAGAACCTAACGCAGGATTAGTATTGGGGCAGGTGGCACAAAAAACAACCCCTGTTAGTCGCTTTGTTCCCGACATCGACCCGGATTCTTGCAATCTATGTGGAAAATGTGCCGAGATATGCAGTTTTAATGCCCTGGTAGTGCTTAGCGATAAGGTATTAGTTTTTAATGAGTTATGTCATTCCTGCGGAGCCTGTGCTTATCTTTGCCCCCTGAGAGCCATAAAGGAAAAAGGGCATCCTATCGGGGTTATTGAAGAGGCTCAGTTACCTGGCTATGGGACATTGTTAACCGGCAGACTTAATGTTGGGGAAGCTTTAAGCCCACCACTCATAAAAGCGACTAAAAGTCAGAAAGCAACCTCAGCACTAAGAATCGTCGATTGTCCTCCCGGAACTACTTGTGCCATGATTGAATCTATAAGTGATAGCGATTACTGCTTGCTGGTAACTGAGCTCACCCCTTTTGGTTTACACGATCTGGAACTTTCCCTGGAGGCAATAGAAATGCTGGGTATACCCGGAGGATTGGTGATAAACCGCTGGCAGGGAGAAGACAGCGAGTTAACAGCTCTGTCTGTTAAAACCGGAGTTCCTATCCTGGGACGTATTTCATTTAGTCCGGAACTGGCCCAGGCTTACATGCAGGGCAAGGATCCTTTAAAGGCAATGCCCTCTTTACGTAATATTTTAACTAATATTTTCAGCCAGATTAAGGGGGCCTTATCATGAAGGAGATACTATTTATCAGCGGCAAAGGAGGCACCGGTAAAACCTCGCTGACCTCTTCCTTTATACAGCTGGCAGATAACTGTATAGCCTGTGATTATGATGTGGATGCTTCCAATCTGCCCATCCTCTTAAAACCGCAAAAGGTTAGCAACCATGATTTTAGTGCCGGATATACGGCCCATATAGATCAAGAATCCTGTATTAGTTGTGGCTTATGTGCAGAAATCTGCCGTTTTGATGCTATTAGCGAGGAATTCCAGGTTTGGCCCTTATCCTGTGAAGGCTGTGGATTTTGTGAGAAGATTTGCCCGGTTGAGGCCATTACCATGTATCCCCGCCCTTCAGGACACTGGTCTGAGGGAGTATTTAATCAAAAACAGAAATTGTTTTTCGCTGATTTAAGGCCTGGGGAAGAAAATTCTGGTAAATTAGTGGCTCAGGTTAAAACTATGGCTCGGGCAATGGCCGATACCGAAC
>CAZAZH010000163.1:0-3479 GCA_964489585.1 uncultured Syntrophomonas sp. | reverse complement strand
ACGTCCCCCTGTGTCATTTATTAGCCAAGTAAATACCGTCTGCGCATAAAACGAAGTGTTATCGGAACAATTGCTAGAATCATCACTAGCACCAGTATAGCCGGATGATATAGCAGGAATACAGTTGCAACCAATGGTGCCAGGAGTACCCGTACCATGGTTTTCAATATCGGATTGTTACTGATAACAGCAGCAATGGGCGGTGAATTCTGGTAATAGAATTTGACAAAGGCTGTTCCTGCAGTATTACTCAGGAGATACTGGTCTCTAAAATGTCTTAACATTTCTACCGGCCAACTAAACTTCGAGCCAAATGCCGCTGTGGCAATGAAACATTCATCTTCCGGTGCTGCTGGCGTACCAAAATCCCTGGACTGAAGGGTCAGACCCGCATCCCCTACTGCCACAAAGTTAGAGTCTCCTGCAGCCACCCCATGTAAGTCGAGCTGATTTTCGAATCCGGATGTTTGCTGAGTCCAGGTATTTCCTTTGTCAGAAGAACTGAGTATTTTACCGCATGCTGTAACAACTGCCAAGTTGCCCCCGCCATAAGCTACAGAATTGATGCAATCATTAACCCCATCTACCTTTTCCGCGACCGTCCAGTTTTCTCCGTCATCATTAGAAAAATAGATTTCGCCATTACCTCCCGTGGCAATAAAGCGACCGTCTGCATAAATGATATCCTTTGGATAGTTCCCGTTACCAGGTAAATCAGTTTGTGACCATTGCGATCCATCAGTGGATTTATATACCTGACCATTTTGTCCTAAAGCTATAAAGATGCCATTACCATAGGTAACTGTTACAAAAGGTATGCTATAACCAGTATTAACAAAAATCCAAGTCTCTCCATCGTTTGAAGTGACCACAGCACTGCTGTTGCTATTTCCTCCGACAGCAACATACATACCGTTACCAAAGGCAACATCATACAATACATGAGAGGTATTCGATATTTTACTACTCCAGTTTGTGCCATCGTCGGATGTAAGTATCACACCATTATCACCAACAGCAATAAACTTTCCATTCAAATACTCTACTGCCCACAGACGTTCGGTAGTTCCTGAATTTCCAATGGTCCAGGTAATCCCATCAGGGGATGTCTGTATAATCCCTATATCTCCTACGGAAACAAACATATTTCCATTATGGGCTACGTCCAGAAGTATTTGCCTGGTGCCAAAATTCCGCCTAATCCAGTTTGTTCCGTCAATGGAACTTGCGATTTCGCCGTAACCACCTACTGCTATCCATTTGCCACCATTACTGGCAATTGCGCTAAAGCGAACATTTACTTCCAAATCTTCTCTGGTCCAGTTCGTTCCATCGCTGGAAGTAAGAACATATGCGTTCGACCCCAAGTTGGGCGCAGCAATAAACTGGCTCTCATTGTATGCTACAGTATCGAGTCGTTCCCCCGAATAATTAGTATGCTCGGTCCAGCTTACTCCATCTGTTGATGTACAAATGAACTCAGTTCCATAATCACCGCCTACAGCAACAAACTTGCCATTTCCATAGGCTACATCCCACATGGTGTAACCGACCCTATCTAACTTTGTCCAATTCTCTCCATTAGAAGAAGACACAATAAGTCCTTCGTATCCTACGGCAACATAGGATCCATTGGCATAGATTATTGAATGCAGGAGCGATTCTAGATTGGTATCATTCTTTAGGCTCCAATTTTCTCCATCGTTTGAGATAACAATTTTCCCGCCTTGCCCTACGGCAACAAATTTATTGTTTCCAAAGATAATATCTGTAAGCTGATGGTCGGGAGTAGTTGCTAATAGACTCCAGTTCACCCCATCGGATCCATATATCACCCCATCATTATTATCATAACCTATTGCAACATACCTACCGTTGCCATAAGCTATTCCCTTTAAGGTAGCTTTCGTTTTTAAGTCAAAGGCCTCCCAGTGTTCGCCATCGATTGATGATATTATAGTTCCGTTATTTCCTAGTGCCATAAATTTACCGTTTAGATACTTTGTTTCCCACAAAATGTTCGATGTCGGCCAGGGACTGCGATAATCCCAAAGGGGTTCAACAGAAGGAGTACCCGGTTCCATTATTTTAACATTTACCGTCCAATCCCTGGTGGTGACTCCATCTTCCGCGGTGACCACATAGGTAACTGGAGTAGTAAAGTCATTGGAGGTGGTACCGCTGACCTGGGGTAGGTCGCCTACCTTGGCACTGGCCCCGGGAGATAAAGTGAATGTTGGCATCAGGTTTGTTACATCAGTACCGTTAGGGACCATAACGTTAATGGTTGCTGCTGCATAATCAATAAGCGAACCGGTTGACCCGGTAAAGTTAAATGCGGTTATATCGGCTTTGGTGCTGGGTTGCCCGGCATTTGTTACTTTCACAGTAAGTTTCTTATCGCCGTACACCTGTTGCATGTCATAATCATCTAGATTACTAGTAACACTAGTAAACTGTTTTTCTGGTTTTTGGTTATAGCTAATCAAATCGTAAGATGTCTCTGCCGTAGGAGTTCCTTTAAAAAACAAGTGCAGAGTCCCCTCTAAGGTTGGTATGTTGGTAATTAGCTTTGTAAACGCAGAGCTATCTATATCAATCTGCAGGGTTCCTGTCGTAGTTTGATTGTAACTGCTTATTGTCACATTTGAACTACAATTAGCATCAGTACGAACTAGCCCCTCATTCTTAAAAGCAATCGTGCTTAAAATGGTCGGAGGGGTGCCAAGAAAGGAAATCTCTCCCTTATTAAGGACACCGCGATTTAGGCTTTTGGTGCCAGAACCTTGTATCGATAATTTCCCGCTAGACACAACTTGTAGATTTCCAGTGCCTGTCATTGTCCCAGCTGTCCATGTGCTAGGGTTGAATATGTCTTTCGTTGGATCAATGGCTATATCACCGCTACCATCAATAGTACCACCGGTAAGGTTCAAGCGTTGGATTGTCACCTTTTGGTTAAACACTACTTGCCCATTGGCATTCAAAACCCCGATTGAATTCGATGTACCATTCCACGTGGCCTTGGCATTACTTGACACAGTGCTGTTAACAATGTTATAGGAGCCGTTAAAAGTTACGTTGGTCCCCGCTCCTTCTGCTGTCATATAAGCGCAATTACCCAGATCTTCCACATTGCCATCAAATCTATAGGTCCCGCCGGTAAATTTTAGTAACTTCCCGCCATATACTTGGAATTTCCCACTCCCTTCGCCACCGCCGCTTAGAGTAAGGGAAGTGCCGTTGATAACTATTACTCCATTGTTTACTATTTTACCGGAAATGACCGACTCACCAGTGGTATTAAGGGTACCACCGGATACAGTTAAGTCCCCAGCACTTTGCAGTATTACACTTGTAGTACCAGAGGCGATTTTCACCGCAGATGCTGCTGGGATTATTACCGTATCGCCGGTAGACGGGACCTGTCCTGTATCCCAATTACCGGCGGTATGCCATAAGCCATCTCCCGCATTTCC
>CAZAZH010000162.1:1938-3486 GCA_964489585.1 uncultured Syntrophomonas sp. | reverse complement strand
GTTGAATCAGGTAAGTCTTACAAGTCTCATAAATAGTGTGAGCCACATCCAGCATAGACTGATGGGCCTGATATTTTTCTACCTTTTTATATTGGTATAAGCCAAAAAGCATACCTAATATAGAAACGACAATTCCCATGACCAGCAAATTATGCTGCTGCGGGGTGAGCTGCGGCAGAACCAGATTAGCCTCACCGGCAAACGCCATGGATGGCCAGAGCAAAAGTGCGGGCAGGCTTAAAAGGCTACCCAGCGCTGTTTTCGCAGCCTTATTTTGAAGTAAAAACGAAAGATCCACTACTTATACTCCTTTCATGGTCTATTTTCTACTCCTACATCCTCTATGGACTTCTTGTTTACTTAAGGATACAGGAGATTGCACTGTAAAGCGGGTATAAGTGTTACACTTACAATGCCTATTTTCCCTAGTTTTCCCTTTCTTATTCAACCCCCTTTAAACCCACAAATAATCAGGTGCAAATGGGCTGTATCGACCTGACTTTTGGCCGGTAGTATTTTTATTACTGGCCTGAACCTTATAAATAAATAGGTAGGAAACAGGCGCAAGTGACGTGACAGTCATAAAAACATGATAAACTGAGCAGTCCCTAAAACAAAGCAGAAAAACAACCAATATTCCGGTTTATTTAAACTATAACAGAATTAGCTTGTATATTTATTAGTTTGTTCGCATAAAATCTCTATTTATCGGATTCAGTCTTGACTTGCAGGCAATCATATGTAAATATATAATCGCCGACGGTTTCGAATTAACAACCTTTCCTCCACTCCATTTTAGTGTAAACTTGAATTCCATTGCCTCAATGACTCCATTATAATTCACCGGTATTTGATTGTTCATTGTCTTTTAACAATTCGATAAAATGATGCAGTATACGGGCGGTAAGTCCCCAGATGACTTCTCCTTCCCACAAATAAAAATACTGCTGCAACCGGTTCAGGCGAAACGGATAATTGGCACCATGAGGTATAAGCTGCAGGGGAAAGTCATCTGAAAAATCGGGTTTAAGCCTTAAGATATGTTCCTTCGGGCCGTATTGCAGCAAAAAATCTAGCGGAATCATAAATACCTTTTCCACTTCGTCAGGATTAACCTCAATGACGCTGCCATCTTTTATCCAGGCCACAAAAGAGCGCATTATCAAACTGGATGGAGTAATCAGGGTATCCAACTCGCCTATTACTTCAATATTATCCGGCGTAATCCCCAGTTCCTCACAGGTCTCCCGAATGGCCGTATCCAGGGCCTGCGGGTCATCAGGATCCTTCATTCCTCCCGGAAAACAGATTTCTCCCGGCTGGTGTTTTAGAGTAAGGGAACGTTTTTCAAAAAGGACACAGATTTTACCATCCCATTCTACCAGCGGCAGCAAGACTGCTGTTTTCAGAGATTGCTCGTGACCCAGTATATTGGCCCTGCGATTTCTTAAAGCTTCTATCTGGTCAGTTAACAAAATTATTCCCCCATTAATGTCCCTGCGCATCTAACTATAGCACTTTTTGTCACTTCTGTTCAAATATTCTACC
>CAZAZH010000162.1:0-1838 GCA_964489585.1 uncultured Syntrophomonas sp. | reverse complement strand
CCCACTTGCCCCAAATATTGGTATAATGATATCAAGATGTTTAGGGGGGGGAGATAGATAAATGAATAAACTGGAGTATCTATTGCAGCCTATCAGGGTACGCAACCTTGAGATACCAAACCGGGTGGTCATGCCCCCTATGGGCAGTAACCTGGGCAATACGGACGGAACCGTTAGCGAAGCTAATCTGGCCTATTTTAAACGCCGGGTACAAAGCGGTGCAGGATTAATAATTACGGAAATTACGTCAGTGCATCCGGACGGTACTGCCAGTCCAAGAACCCTGTGTGTTTATGATGACCGCTTTATTCCAGGCCTGGCCAAAATGGCAGATATAGTCCACCGACAGGGAGCAAAAATTGCTATGCAACTGCATCATGTCGGGCGGGAAGGTTACTATTTATTAAAAGAGGGGAAAGCCCTGGCACCCTCAGCTATTGCCAGCTATATTTACCGGGTAAAGCCAAAGGAAATGACTATTGAAGATATCAAGGAAACCATTACTGCCTTCGGGCAGGGAGCCCGCCGCGCCCGTGAAGCAGGCTTTGATGCGGTGGAACTGCATGCTGCCCACGGTTATCTATTGATGCAATTTTTTTCTCAGCATTGCAACCAACGTACAGATGAATACGGAGGTGACTTTGCCGGCAGAGCTCGTTTTGTAATTGAATGTTTGCAGGAGGTAAGAAAGCAGGTAGGGGAAGATTTCCCCATTTCTATAAGGATATCAGCGGAAGAAATTATCAAGGATGGCTATACGGTCGAGGATATGCAGTCGATTATGCCGGTTCTGGTGGAGGCCGGTGCTGACATAATCCATGCCTCTTTCGGAACGCACGGCAGCCCCGGAGGAATAACCTCGGCTCCGGTAGAGTATGAGCCTGGTTTCAAAGTGGAACTGGCCCGGAAGATAAAAGAGGTAGTAAAGGTTCCGGTTATTGCCGTGGGCCGTTTTACCGACCCCTTTATGGCTGATGCCATAGTTGGCCGGGGTGATGCTGATATGATTGCCTTTGGCCGGCAGCACCTGGCCGATCCCGATTTCCTCATAAATGCCCGCTCGGGACGGGCTCAGGAAACATTTCCATGCCTGGCCTGCAACCAGGGTTGTATCGAACGTCTATTATTTGAGCAGGGCAGCATCCGCTGTGCCATAAACCCGGAAACCGGCCAGGAATTGGAGTATCCGACTGAAGCTGCTGTGAAGAGTAAAAAGATATGGGTTATTGGAGGGGGGCCGGGGGGACTTACTGCGGCCAGTGAGGCTGCCCGTTTAGGACACGAGGTCACCCTGTTTGAAACTGATAAAGAAGCAGGAGGACAGGTGCTGCTGGCGGCGCGAGTACCTTACAAGGAAGTATACGGCCGTTGGATAGAAGTATTGACAGCCCGGGCAATAAAACACGGGGCCAAAATTATTACCGGTCAGGAAGTTAGCGAAGAGATGATACGTGAAGGCCAGCCGGATGAAGTTATTCTGGCCAGCGGGGCCCGGTCGGCTTTACCAGACATACCTGGTATAAATCTACCCCATGTCTGCCAGGCTGAGGAGATACTTAAGGGCACAGTAGCACCCCGGGAAACGGTAGTTATTCTGGGCAGTGGGCTGGTAGGGATGGAAACCGCCGATTATCTCCGGGAAAAGGGGATAAAAGACATCAGTATTGTGGAAACTGAAGCCCGTTCACCCGTTTCCACCCTGACTTCACATGGTTATATGTTGCACAAACGCTTGCGTACAGCCGGGGTGAAATTCCTGTTTAATAGTAAGGTAACTGAGATTAAGCAGGAGAGTTTATTACTCCAGCGCGATCCCGATAAACAGCAGGAATTAAAAC